>NZ_BCBQ01000002.1:0-173870 GCF_001320885.1 Pseudomonas sp. NBRC 111140 | reverse complement strand
CAAGCTGGTGAAAAAGCTGCTCGAAGAGCTGTCGACCACTACGGAGCGAGCGGTAAAGAAACGGGCTGAGTTACTCCACAAAATTGAGCAGGAGCTACAGATTCACACCGCGCTCGAAGAAGAAATTCTCTATCCGGCCATCAAGGAAGCGGGTGGCAAGGAAGAAGCGAAGATGTACTACGAGGCCAAGGAAGAACACCGGACTGTCGACGCCCTCGTCCTGCCCGACCTTATGCATACCGAAACCGGCACCGTCGAATTCGCCGGGCGGGTCAAGGTCATGAAAGAGTTGTTGGAGCATCACATCGAGGAAGAAGAAGGCGATCTCTTCCCCACCGCGAAGAAACTGCTCAGCAAGGACACCCTCGAGGAGCTTGGGCAAACCATGGAAATGCAGAAAAAGATCCTCAAGGGCGAGCAGCGAGCGACTTAAGCAAGTGAGCACCTGCCAGCGCCCTGAACGCTGGCAGGTGATCAGCTTCAGATTCCCCATCATCAGTTGGAAGGTTTCATGGAATATTGGATTGGGTTACTTGAATGGCCTGCCATGGTGATGACCGTGGTGGCAGCCTGGTGCATCGGTTCGGGCCGTCCGGGCAGAAGGAAGACAGGATTCTGCTGTTTCATCGCAAGCAACGTGCTGTGGGCCGTGTGGGGCTGGCAAGCACATGCCTGGGCACTGATAATCCTGCAGTTCTGCCTCTGCGCGATGAATTTGCGGGGGTGGCGGAAGAACACGCAACTGGAAATTGCCGGGTGATAACGCTCTGACAAGCAGGTGGCCCAGCGATGCTGCCCGTATTCGTCTATCTACGGCGCCTTTCGCCCACCACCGGTCGTCAGTTCCATCGACCTCCATGCCAGCTCACCGGTCAACCCTGGGAGACTTCGACCGCGACGGTGAATCAATGGACGTGCTTGCTGACAATGATATGTCGACCCGTAGTCACGTGGTGGGGCAACTCATCATGGTGTTCTCCTTGATCTTGTTGTTAGCCCTGTTGCTGGGGCTGTTCTCCCTCTACCGCCTCGCCGGGGCGCTCGACGTCCAACAAATGGAGCAAAGCCGTTTTCATGCTGATTCGGCTATCAAACAACTGCAGAAGAGCGACAGGACGTTCCTGCTGACCCACACTGATTGGCAGGCCGCCTATGATCACCTGGGGAGGCAGGTCGACACGCATTGGGCATACATCGAGGACAACGTAGGCGCCACGCTCTTCACCGCCGATGGGTATGAGGGAGTATACGTGCTCGATGATGAGGGTACCCGCTACGCCATGCTGGAAGGTCAGCTCAGCCAGCAGGGGCTTGAGCAGCTCACCTCCAGTGCTGACAAGATCTTGCACCTTGCTCGCCAAGCCGCCCAGCATGACCAGGCGACTTCAGGATATATCGTATTTCGTGGCCTGCCGGCGTTGTACAGCGCTGCACTGATACGTCCACAGGCCCAACCCCACCACCTGCCGAAACCCACAGCAGTGATGGTGTTCATTCGCGTTCTCTCACCGAAGGTGCTGTTGGTGCTGGGCGAGTTGGCGGGGTTGTCCGGCGTGGCTGTAAGCGATTCGACCGAGCAGCGTAAAGGGCGTGGTGTTCTCGCCCTCCAAGGCATCGGTCTCGCCCTGAGCTGGGATTTACCGCAGCCTGGCACCCAATTGATCAAGACAGTAATTACGCCCCTCGCTATCGCCGTGCTCCTGATTGCGCTGACCATTGCACTGTTTGCACGCTATGCGATGCGGGCCAGCACGAGGATCGATCGTAGCCACCATGCGCTCATGACATCCAGGGCTGCCCTGCAATCGAGCGAAGAGCGCTTCAAGGCTGTGGCCGAAGCCGCATCGGACTGGATCTGGGAAACGGATGTGCTCCTACGGCTAACCTACCTGTCGGACCGTTTTAGCGAACTTACCGGGCATCCTGTAGAAGTATGGCAACAGCGCCCGATTACCGAGCTGCTGTCGTGTGATACCAGCCATTTCCAGACCTGGCTTCATAGTCTGGCTGCGACAAGCTCTTCCGGTACCCTACGCTGCCAGTATCAGGATCATCTGGGCCAACAGCGTATTTGCAGAATCGCTTCCCGCGCAATCGTGGATCAGAGCGTCTGTACCGGGTTTCGTGGCACTTGTAGCGACATCACCGACGAAGTAGCCGCACATGCCCAGATTCAGCATCTCTCTTTGCACGATGCCCTTACCGGGCTGCCGAATCGCAATAAGCTGTTTCGGTTCCTCGAACAAACCATGAGTAGCACTGGGCCACTCCAGGTAGCGCTGCTGATACTGGATCTTGATAATTTCAAGCCGATCAACGACAGCCTTGGGCATCCGGCAGGCGATGCGGTGTTGCTCGAGGTGGCCGGCCGCCTTGGTCAGGTTACCCGCGACAGTGACCTGGTTGCCCGCTTGGGAGGCGACGAGTTCATCGTCGTAGTGACCCGGCCAGGGGATCGCAAGGACATGGACCGATTCTGCATCCGCTTGATCGAGGCAATCAGACGACCCATGCAGGTCGAGGGGCATAGTGTTCAAGTGGGTGTGAGTCTTGGTGTCGTGATGTCGGCCGAATATCCCGGTACGCCAACCGATTTGATCCGCTACGCTGACGTGGCTCTTTACAGCGCCAAGCAGGCGGGCAAAAACACCTGGCGCTTTTTTTCAGCGCAACTGAATGCAGCATTGATGGACAAGCGTGTCCTGGAAAGCGAACTACGCGATGGCATACCACGTGGCGAGCTTGTGCTGCACTTCCAGCCGCGCTTCAAGGTCGACGGGGTGTCGCTCGCATCGGCTGAGGCCCTCGTGCGTTGGCGACACCCACGCCTGGGCCTGCTACACCCGGATAGGTTCATCCCGCTGGCCGAAGAGTCTGACCTGATCGTGCTGCTTGGCAACTGGGTGTTACAGGAAGCCTGCAATAAGGCGCGCGGCTGGCCACAGGCGGTAATCGTATCGGTAAACATGTCGCCGGCCCAGTTCAGCCGCAGCGATGTAGTTCGCGACGTCGGCGACGCATTGCGCACCACCGGCCTGCCGGCCCATCGACTGGAACTGGAAATCACTGAAAACGTCATGCTCAACGACGTTGAAGGCGCTCTGCATACCATGCATGCACTGAAGGAGCTGGGCGTGCGCCTGAACATGGACGACTTTGGGACCGGTTACTCCTCTCTGGGTTACCTGCGTACCTACCCGTTCGACAGCATCAAGATTGACAAGCGCTTCGTTCAGCATCTGGGTAAGAGCGGCAGCGACCGCAGCGTGGTCCAGGCCATCATCAATCTTGGCAACGCAATGGGTATGACGGTAACTGCCGAAGGTGTCGAGACCGCAGAGCAACTGGCCCTCCTTAGCGATGACCAATGCCATGAAGTGCAAGGTTTTCTGCTCAGCAAACCGCTGGAAAACGAAGCGCTGATAGGAATGATGAGGGAGCAGATCTCATGAGCGAATTCACGTCTCGGAGAACGCGATGAGGGGATGTGCGTGTAACTTTCCCGATGGGTGCCAAGTCCAGACGCCGGTCTAATTCACCCGTTCCACGGATCATCCCCGCTGACAGCTAGCGTTGCTGGCGGCGCCCGCCCAACTGGATCCAGACCGGCGCATGATCACTGGCCTTGGCTTCGTTGCGCACCCAGGCATCCACGCCCGCCCGCCTCAGATAAGGGCTGAGATCAGGGTTGAGCAGCAGGTGATCAATACGGAGCCCGGCATTGCGCGCCCAGTGATTGCGAAAATAGTCCCAGAACGTGTAGATGCGCTGCTCGGGATACAGGTGACGAACAGCGTCGACCCAGCCCTGCGCCAGCAACTGTTGGAAACACGCCCGCGATTCAGGTTGCAGCAGCGCGTCCTTGAGCCATGAGCGCGGGTTATAGATGTCCAGATCGGTGGGCACAACATTGAAATCGCCCGCCAACACCGCAGGATGGCTGCTGCCATGCAGTGTTTGGGCATGCTTGATCAGGCACTCGAACCAGCGCAGTTTGTAATCGAACTTGGGGCCGGGTTGCGGGTTGCCATTGGGCAGGTAAAGGCAGCCCACCAGTACACCATGCGCCGCAGCTTCCAGATAGCGGCTCTGCTGATCGTCCTGCATGCCGGGCAGCCCGCGACGCACCTCCAGCGGCTCGCTATCACGCGCCAGGATCGCCACGCCGTTCCAGGAGGGTTGCCCTTGGTACAGGCAACCATAACCTGCAGCTTCGATGGCCTGGCGAGGAAACTGCTGATCGGCCGCCTTCAACTCCTGCAAGCAGGCAATGTCCGGTTGCTCCCGCTCCAGCCAGGCCAACAGTGCGGGCAGGCGGCTGCGGATGCCATTGATGTTGAAGGTGGCGATCTTCAGCGCTTTCATGCGTCAGGGTCGCTCACGTGAGCCTGCACGGCATCTTCCAGTGCCCGGATATGTGCCTCATCGGCCAGTGCCTTCAGCCTCAACCAGTCATCCCAGTCAATCGCACCATCGTCCCGTAATGCCTCGGCGGTGCGAACCAGTTCATGGTGGTAGGCGTCCGGCGATTCGCGCCGGTAGCTGATGTCGTCGTACTGCGCGTACCAGGCTTCAAGTTCAGGAATGCTGCGTTCGATGTTCATGACGGCCGCCTCGTTCTATCCCTGCTAGTGAGAGCCCTAGTGCTGCGCAATGTTCAACCGCAACGGCCAGTCGGTCAGCATCCCATACCACTGAAGGAGTGCATTGGAACTTCTCACCCCGTCCGAGACGTCCCACATCCACACCTGGCAAAAACGGAGATTGAACGATGAGTGCAAAACTGAGTGGCAAGCGCGTTGCCTTTCTGGTCACCGATGGCTTCGAACAAGTGGAGTTGACCGGACCTCGCGAAGCCTTGCAGAAAAACGGGGCCGTGATCGACATCCTGAGTGACAAGGAAGGTACTGTCCGCGGCTGGAACCATGACAAGCCGGCCGATGAGTTTGCGGTGGACGCGACGTTCGACAGCGCCCACCTCGACCTTTACGATGCCATCGTGCTACCGGGTGGGGTACAGAATTCCGACACCATCCGCCTGATACCTGGCGCCCAGAAACTGGTCAAAAGCCACAATTCGGCCAGCAAGCCACTGGCGGTAATCTGCCACGGCGCCTGGCTGCTGGTATCGAGTGGACTGGCCAAGGGCAAACGGATGACCAGCTACAAGACCTTGCAGGATGATATCCGCAATGCAGGTGGCCACTGGGTCGATGAAGAGGTAGTGGTGGACGGCAACCTGATAACAAGCCGCAAGCCGGATGATATCCCCGCCTTCAGCGAGCAATTGGTCAAGGCCCTTGCGGGCTAGCTCCCTGACCTGTGAACTGGCAAACACCTGGTTTGCCAGTTCAACACACCAACTCCGTTTGCACGCATTGACCTGACTTTTGCTGCAACGGTTTGCAAAACCGGCACACCACCTTACAATCGCGATTAATTCCCATATGCATCTGATTAGCGGAAAGGTGAAGTGCCCATCGACACCCCACTGCAACCCATTGACAGCCTGTATCGCGATCACCACGGCTGGCTGCAAGGCTGGCTGCGCCACCGCCTGGGTGATCGCGAGCGGGCGGCGGACATCGCTCAAGACACCTTCCTGCGCCTGCTGGTAACCCGCCGCCTGCCGGAACAGCGTGACGGCCGTCGATTCCTGGTGCAGATCGCCCGCAACCTGGTCATAGACCAGTGGCGTCGCCAGCGTATCCACCAAGCTTATCTGGAGAGCCTCGCAGCCCTGCCCGAGCCAGAGACGCCGTCACTGGAAACCCGCGCAATCGTGATCGAAACCCTGATGCAGATCGACGCCATGCTCGACAACATGCCTGCAAAGGTACGCGAGGCATTTCTGCTGTCGCAATTTGAAGGGCTGACCTACACACAGATCGCAGCTCGGCTGGACGTCAGCGTCAGCTCGGTACAAAAGTACATGCTCCGCGCCATCACTGCTTGCTATCAGGTCCTGTACGCTGAATGAAAAACGCCAGCGAAGCACCGCTCTCCCCCGCAATCTTCGAGCAGGCCAGTCATTGGCTCATGCTGCACTGGAGCGGTGAGTTCGAAGCGGCACAACAGCAGCGCTTTCTTGAATGGCGCGCCGCGGACCCGGAGCACGATCGTGCATGGCGACGCCTGGAGCGCCTGCAAAGTACCCTGAGCGGTGTCCCTGCGGATACAGCACTAGGGGTGCTGCGCGAGCTGCCCGATGCGCGTCGTCGGCAGACGCTCAAGCTGCTTGGCATGTTGCTGTTGGCCGGCGGGAGCGGCTATCTGGTGCATTCGCATTCCCCTTGGCGCGAAACCATGGCAGACCTGCGCAGCGGCACTGGCGAATGTTTGCGACGCTCGCTGGTCGATGGCAGCCGGCTTAGCCTGAACAGCGGCACTGCGGTTGATATCCGCTTCAACACGTCAGAGCGGCGCATTTGCCTGATTGCTGGAGAACTGCTGCTTGAAAGTGGTCATGACCCGGCGCAGCGCCCGCTGATTATTGAAACTGCAGAGGGGGAAATCCAGGCGTTGGGCACACGCTTTTCCGTGTACCAGCGTGAGGGTGGCAGCCATGTCGAGCTGTTTGAAGGCGAGCTGAAGTTGCGTCCGCGGCAGGCGCCCGCCAGCCGCCTGCAGGCAGGACAAAGTCGTTGGTTTTCCGCCAATCGCCTCGGCGACCTCGGGCCAGCCAACCTCAACACCATCGCCTGGCTAGACGGCCGCTTGATCGCCGAACGCATGCCGCTGGGGCATTTCGTCGCCGAACTGGCTCGCCATCGTCCCGGCGTGCTTCGCTGCGACCCCGCTGTAGCGCAGTTGCCACTGACGGGGGTGTTTCCCCTGGCAGACACCGACCGCGTGCTAATGGCCGTTCAGCAGTCGCTACCCGTAAAAATACACAGATTGACGCGCTTCTGGGTCAACGTCAGCCCGGCTTAGAAACGCAGAAGGCTGCTGGCCGTCTGCTTCCGGCCTGAATGGCAAAAAAGAGTTTGTGCAGTGTTGTCGTTTTGGTCGAGTTGTACGGGATACCTCTTGAAACCCATCAACAAGCCTTCTCAAGAGGATCGTTCAGAGTGTCGCACCTGCCCACGCCAACCCGTTCACGGCTGACCCACCACATCCTGCTTGCCAGCTTGCTCGGCGGCGCCCCTTTACTGCTTGCCGTGCCTGCAGCACTGGCCTACGCAAGCGAACAGACACGCCAGTACGCCATCCCGGCTGGGGGCCTTGATCAGGCGCTGAACCGTTTCGCGAGCCAGTCCGGCATCTTGCTGTCCGCAGACGCACAATTGACCGCCGGCAAGCATAGCCCGGGGCTCAGCGGCACCTACTCAGTGAGTGACGGCCTCGCCCAACTGCTGGCCGGCACCGGCCTGCGCGTGCTCAAGCGTGCGGACAGCTACATAATAGAAGTGGCAGCGGACAGCGAAGGTGCCCTGGAACTGGGGGCGACTACCGTAACCGGCGCACTGCTGGCTGGCACCACCGAAGGTACCGGTTCATACACCACACGTTCAGCGCAGACGGCCACCAAACTGCCATTGTCCCTGCGCGAGACACCACAATCAGTCACGATCATCACGCGCCAACGCATCGAGGACCAGAACCTCGCCAACCTCAACGAGGTGGTGCAGAACACCCCTGGGCTCACCCTGCGCCGGACGGGCCCCGAACGATCCTCGTACTACGCCCGGGGGTTTTCCCTCGACAACATCATGTATGACGGCCTGCCCACCAGCCTGGACAGCTCACAGGTGTCCCAGGACCTGCTGTCGGCCGACATGGCCATGTATGACCGGGTCGAAGTCGTGCGCGGTGCCACCGGCCTGATGCAGGGTGCGGGCAACCCTGCTGCATCGATCAACCTGATCCGCAAGCGGCCGACGCGGGAATTCCAGGCCAGCATCGAAGGCAGCATGGGCAGTTGGGACCGATACCGCACCGAGGTCGATGTCTCCGGGGCGCTCAACGACAGTGGAACCGTTCGCGGCAGAATGGTGACGGCGTATCAGACCGGCAACAGCTACCGGGACACCCTGGAAAACGAACGCAACCTGTTCTATGGCATCCTTGAGGCCGACCTGGACGACAGCACCACCTTGACCCTGAGTGCATCGCGCCAGCAAGACAACAACAATGGCAACGGCTGGACCGGCCTGCCAGTGGGCTTCGACGGCAGTGACCTGCATTTGTCACGCTCTACGTCGCTGAGCAGTGACTGGGAGTATTGGGACAAGACCAGCACCTCTGCCTACGCGGCACTGGAACACCTGCTGGACAACGGCTGGAAGCTCAACATCTCGGCTACCAAGACCTGGGCCGACCTGGACATGCTGGGCACCTATCTGGTCGCTAACACCACCACCCAGGCCTATAACCAGTTCGTCGGCGCGGGCCACTATCGGGAAACCCAGAACAGCTTCGATGCCTACGCCAGCGGCCCGTTTCGCCTGATGGACCGAGACCACGAACTGGTGGTCGGCGCCAGTCACCGGCGGGTGGTGTTCAACGGGGACGTGCCCTACAACATCTTGCTCAACAGCAACATCGACCTTTACAACTGGGACGCTGGCGCCACGCCAAAACCGCCGAGCCAGGACAAGTACGGCTGGCAGAACACCAATGCCAAGCTCAACAGCGTTTATGCCACCACACGCCTGAGCCTGGCCGACCCGCTGAAGCTGATCCTGGGCAGCCGCCTGGACTGGTACGACAACACCACCTCCTCGCCCTACAAAGGCACCGCCCCGAGCGAGCTCAAAGTCACTCGGCATGTCACCAGGTACGCCGGCCTGATCTATGACATCAACGAGCATCACAGTGTGTATGTCAGCTACACCGACATCTTCAAACCCCAGAACTACCGGGATGCCTCCGACAATATCATTGCGCCGATCACCGGGAAAAACTATGAACTGGGCATCAAGGGTGAGTACTTCGACGGGGCACTGAACGCATCGGCCGCCCTCTTTCAGATCGACCAGGAGGACCGCGCGAAGTCATTTACCGACGGTTGCCCTACGGCTCCCACTACCCCGTGCTACGAAGCGGCAGGCAAAGTGCGCAGCAAGGGCATAGAACTGGAGGTTCAGGGCCAATTGACGCCTGATTGGCAACTGGCTGCGGGTTATACCTTTGCCGAAGCCAAGTATGTCAAGGATGCCAAGAAGGAAAACGAGGGCCGCCTCTTCGACACCGATATTCCCCGCCATCTGTTCAAGATGAGCACGTCCTACACCCTGCCAGGGCAATTCAACCAATGGCGTGTGGGGGCCTCCCTTTATCACCAGAATCGAATCTACAACAAAAACACCACCTACATGATCGAGCAGGATGGCTACACACTGGTGGACTTCATGTTGGGGTTCAAGCCGACCGAACACATCGATGCGCGCGTCAATCTCAACAATGCGTTCGACAAGAAGTATTACAACGCGCTCAGCAACTCTGTCACGGTGCCGAGCAGCGTTTACGGAGAGCAACGCAACCTGATGCTGTCGCTGAAGTACACATTCTGACAGCTGCGCTGCCCCCGGCTCTCACACAGCCGGGCACGCTAGCCAGGCTCACGGTTTCTTTTCTACATCCCTGGGTGCTTTCGCCGGGCCTTGTGGGTCCAATTGAGGGTCGTCCAAGTCCGGAGAGTCCGGGTCGAACCCCAGGTCCTCATCCTTCGTTGCATGATCGGAAGAATGGGGGCCTTTTTGCCGCTGCTCGTCGGGTTTGTTCATCATCCGTTCTCCGAGTGTGTGTGTGTGTCACCGTCACGGCCTTGCCCCTGCCTAGACAACGCCATGGCTTGTTCCTGAACATTTCAATGGGGATCGTCCCTGCCTGGGCCCGCTTCGTCGTGCTCCCCCAGTTGCTGGTACCGCTTTCGAAGCGCATGGAGTTCAGCAGGCCCCATGTCCTCAAGGTCGAGCAATGCCTTGTGCGCCCGTTGGGTAGTGCGCAACAGTTCGTCCAGTTTGATGTGCAACTCGTCGCTATCACGGTTTTGGGTATTCTGGATCAGGAACACCATCAGGAACGTGATGATTGTGGTCGACGTGTTGATGACCAGCTGCCACGTGTCGTTGAAATGAAACAAGGGCCCACTTACGCCCCAGGCTATGATCAACATCAAGGCAATAAAGAAGGTCAACGGCCGCCCGCTGTGGTTGGCTAGCCATTGTGCAAAACGATCAAATTTCATCGCTGAGCCTCCTTCGTGGTGTACCGCGGTGCAACCCTGGCATCCGGTGGAGGATTGCAACACCGGCAAAGTTCCCAATTTTGCATAGCCATCCACTCGTCAATCCCGGTGAACAATCTCGTCCTGCTGCCTGTCGCTACTGTTAAGCACAGGAGCTCAGGGGGCTATGGTGAGCGAGATCCGCATTGGAATTTCCGGTTGGCGCTATGGCCCATGGCGCAAGGACTTCTACCCCGAGGGGCTGCGCCAGGACGACGAGCTGGCGTTTGCCTCACGGGCAGTCAACAGTATCGAAATCAACGGTTCGTTCTACGCCCTGCAAACGCCCGAGCGCTATGGCAAGTGGCGTGACGAGGCACCGCAGGGCTTCGTTTTCTCAGTCAAGGCGCCGCGCTACATCACTCATGTACGCAGGCTCCGCGAAATCGACGAGGCGCTTGCCAACTTCTTCGCATCGGGCCCCTTGCTGCTGGGCGACAAACTCGGCCCCTTCCTGTGGCAGTTTCCCCCCAACCTGAAATTCGACGCGCAGCGCTTCGGCGACTTTCTGGCCAAGCTGCCACGCGACCGCAAAGCCGCCCGCAGCATTGCGCGCCACGCCGCAGAACGCCTGCAAGGCAACGGCGGCGTGGCCGTGCCGGGTAATGCGCGCCTGCGCCACGCCGTGGAAATCCGCCACCCCAGCTTCCTCTGCGACACCTTCATCAACCTGCTACGCAAGCACAAGGTTGCGTTGGTGGTCGCCGACAGCGCCGGCAAATGGCCCTATGTCGAAGAGGTCACGGCCGATTTCATGTACCTGCGCCTGCATGGCGATGTCGAACTGTACAGCAGCGGCTACACGGCCAGGGCACTGCGCCGCTGGCGCCTGCGCATCCAGGCCTGGGCTGCGGGCGGTCAGCCTGAGGATGCTCAGCGTGTGGTGCGTCGCGCCCCGGCAAAACGCACCTCCCGTGACGTCTACTGCTACTTCGACAACGACCAGAAAGTCCATGCCCCTTACGATGCCCGCCGCCTGCTGGACAAGCTAGGCCTTGACGGCGAGCTGGCGACCGAACCAGGCGTCGAGCCGCAGGAGCCGCTATGAACCCGACACTGCCCGCCCCCCGCTGCATCATCGACAAGGTCACCGCCGTACATCGCCTGACGGTACTGACCCTTAACGTGCACAAAGGCTTCACCCTGTTCAACCGCCGCTTCATTTTGCCGGAACTGCGCGAGGCGGTACGCTCGACCGGCGCCGACTTGGTGTTTCTCCAGGAGGTGCACGGCAGTCATCAACACCATGCCGAGCGCCATCCCAAGTGGCCAAAGACACCCCAGTACGAATTCCTCGCCGACAGCATGTGGCCGCAGTTCGCCTATGGCCGCAATGCGGTCTACCCCCATGGCGACCATGGCAACGCCCTGCTGTCCAAGTTTCCCATCCGTGCCCATGACAACCTGGATGTTTCGGTCCATGGCAACGAAGAACGGGGCCTGTTGCATTGCCAGCTGGAAGTGCCGGGCCATGAACAGGTGCACACAGTCTGCGTACACCTGGGCCTGCGTGAAGCGCATCGTCAGCGGCAGGTCGGCCTGCTGCAGGCATTGCTTGACAGCCTGCCGCCGGATGAGCCGGTCATCGTCGCTGGCGACTTCAACGATTGGCGCCTGAAAGCAGATGCGAGGCTGTCGGGCCACCTGGTGGAGGCTTTCGGCAAGCCGGCACGCAGCTTTCCCGCGCGCTTGCCGATGTTGCGGCTGGACCGCATCTACCTGCGTAACGCACAAGCTTGCGAAGCACGGGTGTTGTCCAGATACCCGTGGTCACACCTCTCCGACCATGCCCCGCTGGTGGCGCAGGTGACGCTATGAAGCTGCCTTGGTGCGACGGCAACCGCGTCGAGTTGCTGATAAACGGCGAGCAGTATTACCCCCGCGTATTCGAGGCCATGGCCCAGGCACGCGAGGAAATCCTCCTGGAAACCTTCATCATCTACGACGACAAAGTCGGCCAGCCCCTGCGCCAGGCCCTGATCGATGCCGCGCGACGCGGGGTGCGGGTCGAGGTGGCGGTGGACGGCTACGGCACCGCCGACCTGCCTGACGATTTCATCTCATCGATGACCGAGGCCGGGGTGCGTTTCCATTCGTTCGATCCGCAACCACGGCTGGTGGGCATGCGCACCAATCTGTTTCGCCGCTTGCACCGCAAGATCCTGGTGATCGACGGTCAACGCGCCTTCATCGGCGGCATCAATTACAGTGCCGACCACCTGGGTGACTTCGGCCCACAGGCCAAGCAGGACTACGCCGTGGAGGTCGTCGGCCCAGTGGTGGCCCAGGTGCATGCTTCTTCCTGCCGCATGCTCGCACCGGTGCTGGATGCCGCCAGCAGGATTGCGCCGGGCGGCATCGCTTCAGGCCCGGCCAGCGCCGTGCTGGTGGAACGCGACAACCAGCGCCATCGCAACGATATCGAAGCCTGCTACCTTCAGGTTTTCCGTGAAGCAAGGCAACGAATCGTCGTGGCCAACGCCTACTTCTTCCCCGGCTACCGCTTGCTGCGCGAACTGCGCAACGCCGCCCGCGGGGTCGAGGTGACGCTGATCCTCCAGGGGCAACCGGATATGCGCTGGGTACGCGCGCTCTCGCGGCTGCTCTACAACTACCTGTTGCGCGACGACGTGCGCATCCATGAGTACTGCCAGCGGCCGCTTCACGGCAAGGTTGCGTTGGTGGACAACGACTGGTCCACCGTAGGCTCAAGCAACCTCGATCCACTGAGCCTGTCGTTTAACCTTGAGGCCAACCTGCTGATACGCGACCCCGCGTTCAACGAACAACTGTACCAGCACTTGACCGAACTGAGCCGGGAGCACTGCAAGACCGTGACGCTGGAGCGCATGGTGCGCGGCTACTGGTGGCGTGCTCCGCTGATCTTCCTGGGCTTTCACATCACGCGCTATTTCCCGCAGATCGCCGGCTGGTTTCCGGCGCACCGGCAGCGCCTGCAGTCGCTGCAAGCCGACGGCGAGGCCCCGGCCGATTACCACGGGGGCAAGACCTGATGGCCACTACCCGCTGGAAGACATGGGGCAAACGCTTTCTGACCGTGCTGTTTCTGGTGTTGATACCAGTGCTGCTGTTCTCCCTCGCGCGCAACCTGGACTGGAACGAAGTCCGCCAATCGCTGCTGGCGTACCGGCCCTCGACCCTGGCCTTGGGGTTGCTGCTGGCCCTGTGCAGCTACTTGGTATTCGCCAGTTACGACCTGCTCGCCCGCGCCTACACCGGCCACCGCCTGCCGGCCCGTCAAGTGCTGCCGGTAGCATTCGTCTGCTATGCGTTCAACCTCAACTTCACCACCTGGGTCGGTGGCGTGGCCCTGCGTTATCGCCTGTACAGCCGGCTGGGCCTGGATACCCCGACCATCACCCGCATCCTCACCTTGGGGCTACTGACCAACTGGATGGGCTACCTGCTGCTGGCCGGCTCGGTATTCGCCCTGGGCTTCGTGAAGCTGCCGGAAAGCTGGGCGGTGGGTGCCAGCGGCCTGCGCCTGATCGGCGTATTGATGGTGGCGATAGCGTTGGCTTACCTGTGCGCCTGCGCCTTCGCCACGCGGCGCACGTGGGCGCTGCGCGGGCACGAAGTCACCCTGCCAAGCCTGCGTATGGCGCTCTGCCAGGTCGCGCTGGGCGCAAGCAACTGGGCGCTGATGGCAGCGCTGATTCACCTGCTGTTGCCCGCTGAGCTGTTCTATCCCTCGGTGCTGGGTGTGTTGCTGATCAGTTGCGTGGCCGGGGTGGTCGCCCATATTCCCGCCGGGCTCGGCGTACTGGAGGCCGTATTCCTGGCGCTGCTCCACGGCCAGCTAGGCCAAGGCACCCTGGTCGCGGCGCTGCTGGGCTATCGAACGTTGTACTACCTGATCCCGCTGCTGTTGGCGGTGGTGACCTACCTGGTTCTCGAGAAGCGCGCCAAGGCCCTGCGCAAGCAGGTCGGGGCAGCCCTCGACAAGCGCTGACGGGCCTTGGTGCCCGGGAGGTATATCATGCGATTCGCTCTGTACATGGCAATGCTGGGCACCCTGAGCTGCGGGCAGGTGTTGGCCGAAGGTTGCGACGTGGTTACCCGCTCATCCAGCGAGGCGGTCAAACCCGTGCAGCAACACACCTGTTACAGCTACGGCAACATTCCCGCTGAGGCGATTGCCTGGTCGTGCAGCAACGAAAGCAAAGAGATGTTGAACAACGAGAAGCGTCGGGTTGAGCGTTGCCCCGACGGCAGCGTTGGCAGCTGTATCGCGCCACTGACGCAGGAGACACTGGCCAACCCCGATGCCGCTGGGCGTGATGAACCTGCCACCCGCCCTGCACTACCCAAGGATGCGCGGATCATCACCTACTACTACGACACCCCTAGCCTGGGCCAGGCCCGCAGCGATTGCGAACGCAATAACGGTGTCTGGCAGACCCATTGAGGGCGTAACTCAAACCAGATGCGTGACGGGTGAGTTTCCACATGATCCCAACTCCCGTCTCACATCTGGCAGCAACTGGCCTCATGGCGAAATCGGATCGCTCGCCGGGAATGTTTCCTCCAGTGCATTATCGACATTGGACTCTTTCGACTCAGCCAACTCACCACACTTGCAGTCGCTCATTCGACAGGGTTCGCCATTGCGATGGCCCTTCGCACAGGCCTCGCAGCAATAGGCCTTGCCATCCTGGACCACAGCATTGGCATCCACGGTGCAAGAACAATGGGTGCAGGAACAACGTTGCTCATTCATTTCGGCTCTCTCCCTTCATCATCGGGTACCACCTCATCGGTCCACAGCTCGCCGTCCAGCGGCGCGGAGCGGGCCAGTTCGGCCTCGTCCAGGCCGGAACCGGCACCGATCTCGTGGGCCTCCACCTGGCGCAAGGTCTTGTCCGCCGGGCCGCCGCTGCCAGGCTCATGCGGATCGCGGGCACCGGTCTCATCGAGCAGCGTATCGGGGCTCAGGTCATCGAGGGTGACATTGTCCTCGTGCAGGCTGTCGCTCAGCGCCTCGCCGCCGGTCATGCCGCTTTCGGCGACACGCCGGGGCGGGTAATCCTCGGCGATCTCCCGCGCCGGACGCTCGTCGCCGACACGCCCCTGGCGTTCATCGCGGCGTTCGCTGAAATCCAGCTCGTGGACGCTGCCCATGCGGTCCTCGGTGTCGTCGATCTCAATGGGCGGTCTTGGGTCATCGGGTGTGGACATGAACGTTCTCCGTCTGTGGGCTTCACTCGGTCGACTCTCCCCGGCGGCAAATGATTCAGAGTTTCTGCCAGCCCTCACCCCTCGCATTTTTTGAACTCCTCGCGCCACCGCCGCCTCCCAATCCTGAGACCCGCGAACCCTTCCGGAGCCCGTCATGGCCAAACCCCTGCAGGAGTACCAGCGCAAGCGCGACTTCAATGCCACGCCCGAGCCGGCTGGTAAACGCGCCTGTCCCCGCTCGGCCCATGCGCTGCAGTACTGCATCCAGAAGCACGATGCCAGCCACCTGCATTACGATTTTCGCCTGGAGCTCGACGGCACCCTCAAGAGCTGGGCCATCCCCAAGGGCCCCTCACTGGATCCCAAGGTTCGGCGCCTGGCAGTGCATGTGGAGGATCACCCACTGGACTACGCCGATTTCGAAGGGCGCATCCCTGAAGGCCACTACGGCGCAGGCGATGTGATCGTCTGGGACAGGGGTGTCTGGGAGCCCGAAGGCGACCCACGCGAAGCCTATGCAAAGGGCAAGCTGCGCTTTCGCCTGCAGGGCGAAAAACTGTCAGGGGTCTGGAACCTGTTCCGTACTCACCTGGCCGGCAAGAAAGAGCAGTGGATGCTGGTCAAGTCTCATGATGGGCAGGCACGCAGTGAAACGGACTACAGCATTGTCGAGGCCCTGCCGGACAGCGTGCTGAGCGAACGTACCCTGCCCCCGCGCAGCCCGGCCAAGGCGACCACCGCCAGGCACAAGCGAGTCGGCCGCAAACCCCTGCCGGATACGCTCCAGCCGCAACTGGCCACGTTGGTCGACTCCCCGCCAAGCGGCGATTGGCGCTACGAAGTCAAATTCGACGGCTACCGCATCCTGGCGCGTATCGACGGTGACGACATACGCCTGTTTACCCGTAATGGCCACGACTGGAGTGCGAAGATGCCCCGGCAGGTCGAGGCGCTCAAGGCCCTGGGCCTGGACTCGGCATGGCTGGACGGCGAGATGGTAGTGGTCGACGACAACGGCGTGGCCGACTTCCAGGCCTTGCAGAACGCCTTCGACACCGAGCATGACGAGCGCATCACCTACTACCTGTTTGACCTGCCCTGGCTGGGTGGCGAGGACCTGCGTGCACTGCCGCTAAAACGGCGTCGCGACAGCCTGGCCCGGTTACTGGAAGGCCATGCATCGCAGGTACTCAGGTATTCCGCCGATTTTGAGGAACCCGTCGAGTCACTGCTCGATAGCGCCTGCCGGCTGGAACTCGAAGGCCTGATCGGCAAGCGTGCCGATAGCCCCTACGTTGGCCGGCGCAGTAGCGACTGGATCAAGCTCAGGTGCAAGCAGCGCCAGGAATTCGTGATCGTAGGCTACACCGACCCCAAAGGCAGCCGCAACGGCTTCGGCGCCCTGCTGCTGGCCCTGCACGACCACGGCAGCGGCCAGTTGCGCTACGCCGGCAAGGTCGGCACCGGTTTCAGCGCTACCACCCTGGATAGCATTCACGCCCGCCTCAAGCCGTTGCAAACCGACAGATCGCCCTTGCCGAAACCACCCACCGGTGCCGAAGCCCGCGGCGTGCATTGGCTCAAACCACAGCTGCTGGCAGAGGTCGCCTATGCCCAGATGACCCGTGAAGGCATCGTTCGCCACTCGGTGTTCCACGGCCTGCGTGACGATAAACCTGCCACCGCCATCGACCTGGAGCGAGCAATGCCCACCAAGCGCGCAGCACAGACAGAACCCGAGAACCTGGGCACCCTGCGCCTGACCCACCCCGACCGCGTGGTCGACGCAACCACGGGTACCACCAAGCGCGAGGTCGCTCACTACTACGCTCAGGTCGCCGACTGGCTGCTGCCACAGCTGAAGGACCGGCCTGTAGCCCTCGTCCGGGCCCCGGATGGTCTGGACGGCGAACTGTTCTTCCAGAAAAACGCCGGCCAGCTGCATATTCCCAAGGTGCTCAGCTACAACAAGGCCCAGGCCGGCCAGGCGGCCATGGTGCTCAACCGCGCCGACAGCCTGCTGGGCGCGGTGCAGATGAACACGCTTGAGCTGCACACCTGGAATGCCACCACCAAGGATTTCGATAAACCCGACCGCTTTGTCCTCGACCTGGACCCTGACCCGGCGCTGCCCTGGAAAGCCATGCTTGAGGCCACCCAGTTGATCCTTACCCTGCTCGACGAACTGGGCCTGAAGGTGTTTCTCAAGACCAGCGGCGGCAAGGGCATGCACCTCGTCGTACCCTTGACCCGACGCGCTGGCTGGGACGAGGTGAAGGACTTTAGCCATGCCTTGGTCAACCACATGGCCGGGCTGTTCCCTGATCGTCTCAGCGCCGTGTCCGGGCCGAAGAACCGGGTCGGGCGGATCTTTATCGACTATCTGCGTAACGGCAAGGGTGCCACCACCGTTGCCGCCTACTCGCTGCGGGCCCGCGAGGTCCTGCCGGTGTCGGTGCCGATCTGGCGTGAGGAACTGAGCCAGCTCAAGGGTGCCAACCAGTGGAACATCGGCAACCTTCACACGCGGCTTGCACAGGTCGAAGACCCGTGGGCCGAAATGGGCAAGACACGCCAGTCGATCACGTTGCGTATGCGCAAGCAGTTGGGTATTGCATGATGGAACTGACCCACTTCGATTCGTTGTTACACCGTTTTGCTCACCGTTCGCAGGCCATCGAACGCGACGCTTCGCTAATAGAACTGATGCAGGCCTTGCAGGGCGAACGGCTCGACGTGCTCCCGTTGCCCGGCCAGGGCTGCACGCTCGAACGCTGGCGCGTCCTGGCGCGGGTCGCCGGTTGCGATCTAAGCCTGGCCAAACTCTATGAAGGCCATACCGACGCCTTGGCGATCCTCGCCGAATGCGGTGCCGCCCAGCATGCCTCCAACGGCATTTGGGGCGTGTGGGCCGCCGAGCCGCCAGATGCCCGGGCATACATCGTCGAGCGGGACGGTGAACGCGTGCGCCTGCAAGGCCGCAAGGCTTGGTGTTCGGGCGCGTTGCAGGTCGACCGTGCCCTGCTCACGGCCTGGGAAGACGACCAGCCTCAGTTGGTGGCCATCGAACTGCCTCATCCCAGCCAGCGCATCCTGGCCGAGCATTGGCAGGCCGTAGGCATGGCCGCCACCCGCAGTGTCGTCATCGAATTCGACGACTCGCCAGGGCTGGCCATCGGTTCGCCCGGCCAGTACCTGTCCCGGCCCGGCTTCTGGCAAGGCGGCGCGGGTATCGCCGCTTGCTGGTATGGCGCCGCCGAGGCCCTGGCGGACTACCTTCGCGAACATTGCCGTAAACCCCGGCGCGACCCGCATGCCGATGCGCATCTGGGCGCAGTCGATGCTGCCTTGTACGGTGCCCGTGCCGCCCTTCGCGAATGCGCCACCTGGATCGACCTCCACCCTCAGGACGACGCCAGCTTCGAGGTGCGGCGCACCCGCGCCCAGGTCGAGCAGGCGGTCGAGCAGGTCATTCAGCATGTCGGCCGGGCGCTCGGTGCCACGCCGTTCTGTTGCAGCAGCCATTTCGCCCGGCTCAGTGCCGACCTGCCGGTATACATACGCCAGAGCCATGCCGAACGCGACCTGGCCGAGTTGGGCCGGCAACTGACCGGCCTGCCGGCGGGAGCATGGCAACTATGAGCCAGAACTTGATACAGGCTGCGCAAGGAACGCCATGGGGCGCTTGGCAGCATTCTGCTCAGTTGGCCCGCGCCAGCTGGACGCTGCCCGAGCAGTTGTGCCCCCCCGGAAGGCGCCTGGTGCTGCTGGCTCCGCACCCGGACGACGAAATCTTCATGGCCGGCGGGCTGCTGGCCAGCTTCCAGGGACGAGAACAGGACGTGCTGCTGATTTCTGCTACCAATGGCGAGGGCAGCCACCCGCATTCCTCGCAATGGCCCGAGCGCCGCCTGCGTCATCAGCGCCTACTGGAAAGCCGCCATGCCCTGCAACTGCTTGGGCTGGACCTCAACCGTTTGGACTGGCGACGACTCAACCTCAAGGATGGCGCGCTGCCCCATGATGAAGCCTTCCTGGTCAATCACCTGAACCAGTTGCTCAAACCTGGCGACCTGCTGCTGACCACATGGCGCGGCGACGGCCATTGCGACCACGAAGCAGCAGGTCGCGCCTGTGCCCAGGCTGCCCAGGCCAGGCGTGTACAACTGGCTGAGGTCCCGGTCTGGGCCTGGCACTGGGCAAGCCCCGATGACCCGCGCCTGCCCTGGCCCCGGGCTCACCGCCTGCAGCTGTGCGATGAGCATCTGGCGCTCAAGCGCCAAGCCCTTGCCGCACATGCCAGCCAGTTGCAGCCCGATGGTGATCGGCCACCGGTTGTGTCAGAACAGCTGCAGGCTTGCCTGTTGCAACCGTTCGAGCTGATATTCCTGTCAACGGAGGCAACATGAGCCTGGACGCACAGTACTTCGCCGACTTGTATGCCGGCAGCGATGACCCCTGGGCCTTTCGTACCCGCTGGTACGAACGGCGCAAGCGCGAGCTGACCCTGGCCAGCCTGCCGCGCCAATGCTATGAACGCGTATTCGAGCCAGCCTGCGCCAATGGCGAGCTAAGCATCCTGCTGGCCGAACGCTGCGCCAGCCTGTCGTGCCAGGACATCGACGCGACCGCCGTGGCCCTTGCCCGTCAGCGGCTTGCAGGTGTGAGCCACGCCCATGTCGAACAGGGCCACCTGCCGGGCGACTGGCCGGGCGGGCAGTTCGACCTGATCGTGCTCAGCGAAATCGGCTACTACCTGGACCCCACCGACTGGCTGCAGGTGATCGAGCAATCGGTGGCCAGCCTGGCGTATGACGGTGGTTTGCTGGCCTGCCACTGGCGCCATCCCATCGCCGGTTGCCCGCAGGATGGCCGCGAGGTGCATGCCCTGCTGGCCAGGCATCTGCCACTTTATCCAGTGCTGCGCCACGAGGAGGCAGACTTCCTGCTCGAATACTGGTCGTGTCAGCCCAGCGTGGTGGACCTTGACGAGACCTGCCCATGATCGCCGTCATCATACCCGCCCACAACGAAGCTCGTCGCCTCGGGCACTGTCTGGCCGCCGTCAAGCTGGCGGTGGCGCAAGCGGAAGCGGCGGGCTTGGCAGTGGAGGTCCTGGTGGTGCTCGACCGCTGTGTCGACGCCAGCGCGCGCATCGCCCGCCGCCATGGCGTGCATACCCTGGAACTGGAGGCCGGCAACGTCGGCATCGCCCGGCGGCTGGGCGCGGAGTGGATGATCGAGCGCGGTGCCCAGTGGCTGGCCTTCACCGACGCCGACAGCCGCGTGCCTGGGCATTGGCTGGTGTCACAACTGCAATGGCGCGCGGACGCGGTGTGCGGCACGGTGCACATCGAACGCTGGCAGCCGTGGCAGAACGCAGCGTTACGCCAGTTGTACCGCAGCCGTTATCAGGCACGAGACGGGCATCGACATATCCATGGCGCCAACCTCGGTGTATGCACCAAGGCCTACCAGCGCGTGGGCGGCTTCCAGCCATTGCCGGCGCATGAAGATGTGCATCTGGTGCTCGCCCTCGAAGCCAGCGGCGCACAGATCGTCTGGACCGCAGCGCACAGCGTGGCCACCAGCAGCCGGGTGGACAGCCGTGCGCGCGAGGGCTTTGGGGACTATCTCAAGGCGCTGGAGGGGCCGTTTGCATAACTCATGACGCCTTGCGCGGTCGCTTGGCTGCCGGCTTCTTCGCTTTGGTCTTTCCGCCGAGGCTACGTTTAAGCAGTTCAGTGAGGTCGATGATGTCGGCGCCCTTCTCAGCCGTCGCGCCCTCGCCTTTGTCCACGGTCTCGATCTTGCCTTTGCTGGCTTTCTCTTCCACTAGGTCGAGGATGGTCTGGCGAAACGCATCATGGTAATCATCCGGCGTCCATTGCCCGCTCATGTCCTCCACCAGGCGCCGGGCCATGTCCAGCTCACGCTTGTCGACCTTGCTCTCGGTCACGCTCTTGTCCAGCTCCAGCGTATCCAGCCCGCGCACCTCTTCCGGCCAGCGCAGGGTGATCAACACCAGCGCGTCTTCCAGCGGGCGCAGCAGGGCCAGGTGCTGGCGGGTGTGCAGCACCACAGTGGCCAGGGCCACCTTGCCGGTGCTGTGCAGGGTCTCGCGCAGCAAGGCGTAGACCTTGCCGCCACGACGGTCGGGGCTCAGGTAGTAGGGAGTGTCAAACTGTTGCAGCGGGATGTCGCCGGCATCGACGAACGAGAAGATATCGATTGTCTGGGTCGCCTCGGGCCTGGCCTTGCGGATTTCTTCCTCGCTGATCACCACATAACGGCCCTTCTCGTACTCCACGCCCTTGACGATGTGCTCCTTGTCGATGTCCTTGCCGGTCACCTTGTTTACTCGCTTGTAGCCAACCGGCTCCATGCTGCGCTTGTCCAGCCAGTCGAAGTCCACACGCTCGCTGCGCACGGCGGTATTCAGCGAGACGGGGATGTGCACCAGGCCGAAGCTGATCGCGCCTTTCCAGATTGACCGGGCCATGGTCCGCTCCTACGTATTGAAGGGTTGGCCGGGCTGGCTGTAGCGCAGCGCGCCACAGCGTTCGCAACACTGGCAGTGAAACCCGGCGACTTCACACACCAGCAGGCTGCGCCATTGGCAGCCACGCAGCAGGCAGTAGAGTTTCATCAGCCACCTCCCTGGCCCTCTGGAGTATCCGGGCCCTTACTGAAACTGACTCCAAGGCGCCGCGAAGGTTTATCCGGATTTCCAAGGGCAGCGGCTCGCCACCGGCCTACCGATGATCGCTCATCACCTGCCCGACCACTGCGCGCATCGCCTGGCGGTTATCCAGGCCCTGTTCACGGGCCAACGCGAAGGCCTGCCGCTGGCGATCGGCACTGCTGCCCTCGCGCAGGATGTGCCGGGCCTGAATGAATGAACGCTCGGCATCTGCAGTGTCCGGCGGGCATTGCAGCTGCAACTGCATGAGCCAACCTTCGGCGCTTACCGGCTGTTGCTCGTGGACACCGATGAAGGTGGCCAGGCGGCCCTGACGCAGGGCGCGCCAGTAGTTCTCTTGGGTGACCCAGCGCATCTCGCGGCTGGCGGGGTCATCGTGGCGGGCCAGCGCCAGCTCGACAAGGTGGCGAAACAGGCCGGCGACGGCCAGTGCATCTTCCAGCCGCGGGCAGCCATCGCAGATACGCAGCTCGACCGTAGGGAACCGCCGCGAGGGCCTGATCGCCCACCAGAAGTCGCCGTCCTTGGCCAAGCTGCCGGTCCGTTGCAGCAATGCCCGGTAGCGCTGGTACGCGCTCCAGTCCGGCAACGGCTCAGGCAGCCCCATGTGCGGCCATTCCCCGCACACCACGCGGCGGTAGCTCATGTAGCCGGTATCCTCCCCGCCCCAATACGCAGACGAGGTACTGAGCGCCAACAACAAGGGCAGCCAGTAGAGCACCCGATTGATCACCCGCATCCGATCGATGCCCACCGGTACGCCAACGTGCACGTGCAAGCCATTCAACAGGCTGCGCTGGGCCACCAGCTGATAATCGTCGAACAACTGGCGATAGTGCGGGGTGCCACGTGGGCGTTGGCGCAGCCACTGGGCGCTGGGGTGGCTCGCCGCGCCGTACAGCCCGGCGCCCTCGTCGGCCAGTGCCTGGGCCAGGCGCTGACGCCGCTCGCCAAAGAAATCACGCGCCTGGTGCAGTGCGTCGAATATGGGCGAAGCGAGCTCTATCTGGCTGTGGAACATTTCCTCGGCGAACCACGGGCCCAGCGCATCCCGACAACAGCTGGCCACGGCTGCTGACGGAGCCGCCATGACCTGCCCGGTGGCCAGCTTCACCAGCAGGTATTCTTCCTCGATGCCAAACGTGCACTGCCGCGCCACGACGCTATCAGCCGCGACGGGTGACGGTCAGGGCCACGGCGGCAATGCGCTCGACCTGCTCGTAACCGGGTTCAAGCAATTGCTCACCGAATACATCCGGGTCCAGCTCGCGATAGAACCAACTGAACGCAGGCCCTGCCAGGCGCAACCGCATGGCTTCGAGCAGCGCGTCGCGCCCCTCGACGATGGCGACACCGGTGTAGAGCAGCAACGTGCCCCCTGGCGACAGGCGCTCCCGGGCTTGCTCCACGATGCGCAGCGACAGCTCGGCCCCCAGTGCGCCGCCGCCGTGGCGGTAGGCGCGCTGTCCGGCGTCGAGCATGTACGGCGGGTTGGCGACGATCAGGTCGAACGTACCTGCGATGTCATTGAGCAGGTCACTGCGCTCGACCGAAACATTGGCCACACCGGCCAAGGCGGCATTGATGGCGGTGTAGCGCAATGCCATAGGGTTGATGTCCACTGCGCAAACCTGAGCGTGTTGGGCGGCGCGAGCGATCAGCAACGCCCCTACACCGCTGCCACAGCCGATGTCTACGGCATGCTGCACGCGCTCGGGCGTGCTTCTCAAATGATCGTGTATCAGCTGGGCGAAACGGTAGCTGTCCGGGCCAAAGAACACCGCGTCGCGGCTGTCCGTTGGCCAGGCAGCATGTACCAGCAACAGATCGTCCAGGCTGGACCAGCGCACAGTGCTGCGCCACAGCGCACCTTGGGCCTCCAGCACGCCAGCGAGGCGCAGCTGCTCCAGTTCGTCAGGGCTAAGCAGCGACGCGGCAAACGGTCGACTCCAGCCGAACACATCACGCAAGGTACGCGCCTGCTGCGCATCGGCCCGGGCATTGACCCTGGCCTGGGTCGCCGGCGTCACACAGGTGAAACGATAGCCGTCGGCACGCAGTCGACGCCCCAACTGCAACAAGGCCTCATCGGCACGGATCTGGTCCTGGTCGAGCAGCATCAGTAGAGCCCTCCTTGCATCAAGCCGGTGGCCTGAATGAACGCGCGGGTGGCGTGCAGGCCCTGCGGGGTAGCATGCCGATTGCCAGCCATTGCTTCGATCAGCGCAGCCATGTCTGCAGCAGGCGGCGCAAGGGGTGTTTCATCTGCCAACTGCAAGGCGTGCTCCCACTGCCCTGGCGGCACCCGACGGATTTCTGCGCCTTGCCAGTCTCCGGCGATCCAGTCATGCCAAAGCTGCTTTTCATAAGCATCGAACACACCGAACATGGCCGCTACAGGGCCTTCTATCAGCGACC
Organism: Pseudomonas sp. NBRC 111140; assembly: GCF_001320885.1. Taxonomy (NCBI): domain Bacteria; kingdom Pseudomonadati; phylum Pseudomonadota; class Gammaproteobacteria; order Pseudomonadales; family Pseudomonadaceae; genus Pseudomonas; species Pseudomonas sp. NBRC 111140. The sequence continues at coordinate 149,319 of NZ_BCBQ01000002.1, read as the reverse complement.
AGAAGCGGCTTTGTCGGGGATCGGTGTCGCGCTTGATCCAACCCTGAACCTGTAGCGCCTCCAGAAAATCAGGCATCGCGCCGGGTTCGGCAAGCCACTGGTTGATGGTGCGTCCTTGCAGGCGACAACGGTCCGAATGCATGCACTGGCCATAGATGCGCTTGCGCTCCAGCGCGCCGAGCAATTCGGCCCGCAGGTCGAACGAGGCGATCAACGACGGCGTGTCGATCCCCAGGTCATTAAGACGGTAACCATGCCTGACACGCTCGTAAAACGCGGGTCGCTCATCCCGCATCAGCTCGGTGAAGCTCTCTATGGCGCGGCGCGCATGGCCGCTGGCGGCATTATCGATGGTCACATGCAACTGGAAGTAATGGGCGTCGATACCCAGCTCGGCCAGCTCGTGGGTGGTGATCAGCAGATGCAAGGGGGGCTGTTCGTAACCCAGGTTGTAACCGATCACTTCTGGAAGAAAACGCTCGCAGTGCTGGCCGAGCGCCAGTTGCAGCGCGCCCTGCAGGTAACGAGCAGGATCAAGCGGCCGCTCCTGCGAGCAACCCAGACGGCTGAGCAAACGCTGGTAGATCAGCACGTGATTGCAGCGTGGGTCGCCGTCCCCGAGCTCTTCGAGAAAGGTGCGGATCAGCCCATGGAAGCGCGGGTCCTGCCAGTGCCACAGGGCCCCGTGCAGCCATGCACCGTCGACCGCCTTGGTCGGCGCGACTTGTTGCAGGAACCACAAGGCATGGGAACGGTTGGCAAAATAACGGCGGGCCCCACCCTGACGCCGGTGTTCCAGATAGGCCGCATGCGCTTTGGCGACACAACCTGCATGGGCATCGGCCCATTGCGCAAGTAGCCCCGGATCCTCTGGCAGATCGTCGACAAGCAGACGGGCATGACGCAATTGCTCCTCCAGCCAGGCCTCGCCCGTCGGTTCAGGGCCCTCAAGTAGCGCTCGATAGCGGCGTTCAAGCCCTGCGCTGGCCTTGTGGGTCGTGGTACCTGCCTGTGTCATTGCCACCATGCCTTGTACCTCGATCATTGATTCTGCGGTTTGGTCTCAGCTGGAGGATTGGTTACGGACGGTGTGGGTTGCTGCATCTGAAGCGACGGTTTACTTGGGTCAGCATCCTTCGCCGGATGATCCTTGTCGCGGTCGAAGCAACCTCCGAGCAGCGAAAAACTGGCAGACAACAGCAGCACGACAAACAGGTTGTTTTTCATCTGATGAGCTCTCGTTTTTGTGAAGACTTACAGCAACGAGTCCGACCGGTACCCGTGAATTCGTTCTGATTCCGACATAGCGGATGAGCGGTGCCCGAAACGCCGGTTGCGCCCTCACGGCGGCCCTGAATTCGAGAAAAACTAAACCTTCACCTGCTCCCACCGCTCAACCGAGTGCGACACAGAGGTCGCAGCCACCAAGCGAAGGAGTGACAGATGAACAAACCATTCTTGAAAATCGCCGGGGTAACCCTGTTGATGGGCCTGGCTTCGTTGCAAGTACAGGCAGCGTCTTCGGACGATTTCGTCGATGCGGCCACTGAAGCCGGTATCGCCGAAGTGGTCACCGGCAACCTGGCACAGGAAAAGAGCCAGAGCGCAGACATCAAGCAATTCGCCCAGCAAATGGTCACGGACCATACCAAAGCCAACCAGGAACTCGCTGATATCGCCCGCAAGCTGGACATCAGCGTGCCCGACGAAGCGGCGCTGACCGACAAGGTCAAGAAGATGATCCTCGAATGGCGCGAGGAGTCTTTCGACCGGTCATACGTCAATAATCAGATCGACGCGCACGAAAAGGCCGTGGAACTGTTCAAGAAAGAGGCCGCCTCCTCCGACAAGCCGGAGCTGAAGGCCTTCGCCAGCGACAAGCTGCCAACGCTGCAACACCATCTGGAACAGGCCAAGGCGCTGCAAGCCACCCACGGCAAGTAACCCACACGTCACCACGCTATCCAGGGGCCGCCCTGCGGCCCTGCCTTGAGCCATCTGGAGGTGGGCTCCCCATGAATGATCGAATCATCGAACTGTTCACCGACACCACATTCTTCGGCATTTCCATCCTCAACCTGCTGGTGGCGCTGTGCGTTGCTGTGCTGACGTTCCTGATTGCCAGAGCTGTCATCGGCCTGTTGATGCGCCGGGTGCAGCGCTGGTCCGAACATGACGGGGCAATGAGTCAGGTGCTGGCCAAGGTACTGGCCGGCACCAGCAACAGCCTGCTGCTGCTCGCTTCGCTGCTGGTGGGTTTGAGCATGCTGGACCTGCCCGAGCGCTGGCTGGGCCGGGTCAGTAGCTTGTGGTTCGTGGTCGCTGCCCTGCAGATCGGCCTCTGGGTCAATCGCGCCATCGCGCTGGGCCTGACCCGCTACTTCAGCCGGCACAGCGCCGACGGCCTTTACCAAGGCAGTGCGCTGGCCACGCTTTCGGCCTGGGGCGCGCGCGTGCTGTTGTGGTCGGTGGTGTTGCTGGCCATGCTGTCCAATCTGGGCGTCAATATCACCGCCTTCGTGGCCAGCCTGGGTGTGGGCGGCATTGCCGTCGCCCTGGCCGTGCAGAACATTCTGGGTGACCTGTTCGCTTCATTGTCGATCGCCGTCGATAAACCCTTCGAAGTCGGCGACTTCATCGTCATCGGCCCACTGGCCGGCACAGTGGAACATGTCGGGCTGAAGACTACACGCATCCGCAGCCTGGGCGGTGAGCAGATCGTCATGGCCAATGCCAGCATGATCAGCAGCACGATCCAGAACTACAAGCGCTTGCAGGAACGACGCATCGTGTTCGAGTTCGGCTTGTCCTATGACACCCCCACTGATGCGGTCAAAAAGGCACCCGCCATCGTCGAGGAGGCAATCAAGGCCCAGCAGCAGGTCCGCTTCGACCGCGCTCACCTGCGCGGCTTTGGTAAAGAGGCGCTGGAGTTCGAGTGCGTTTATATCGTGCGGGACCCTGGCTACAACCTTTACATGGATATCCAGCAGGCCATCAACTTCCACCTGCTAGAGCGCTTCACCCGGATCGGAGCCAAGTTTGCCGTGCCGGTACGTGCCATCAAGGTCACCGCGCTGCCGCAGCCGCCCGCTGAGCCACCGGCTCACTGATAAATAGCGGCACTTTGGCCAACGAGGGCTGTCCTAACGTGAACCCCGCTCGTCGTCTGAAGGGTGTCGGGCCTATAATCGGTGCCAAAGCTCACTCCCGGTTCGCACAAGGCTCGTGCCAATGAAATCGTCCAGCAAGACTTCCATCGCGTCGCCGCACAACCCTGCGCTCAGCCCTAGCCACCTGGACTTTCCAGTGGTGGGCATCGGCGCATCGGCTGGCGGGCTGGAGGCGGTCCAGGCGTTTTTCCAGCACGCCCCCGAGCACTGCGGCATGGCGTTCGTTGTAGTGTTGCACTTGTCGCCGGACCACCAGAGCCAGGCCGACCGCCTGATTCAGCGTGTCACGCGCATGCCGGTGTGCCAGGTGAGCGAGCCGGTACCGATCGAGCGTGATCACGTCTATGTGATTTCACCGGCCAACCGCCTGTCCACCAATGACGGCTACCTGCGGGTCAGCCCGGCCAGGCGCAGCCGCGGCGACCATGTTGCCATCGACCTGTTCTTCCGCGACCTGGCCGACGTGCACAAGGACCATGCGTTCTGCGTGGTGCTTTCGGGCAGCGGCAGCGATGGTGCAGTGGGCCTGTCACGCATCAAGGAACAGGGTGGCGTAACCCTGGTGCAGTCCCCCGATGACGCCCAGTACCCCGACATGCCCAAGGCTGCCATCACCACCGGCATGGTCGACCTGATCCTGCCGGTAACCGAGATTCCGGGCAAGCTGCTGGAGCTGTGGCGCTCGGCACAGAACGTGAAACTTCCTGAAATCGAGGATGACAGCCTCCCACCGCCTCTGGGCGAGCGTTCAGGCGACCCGGCTCAATGCGACCCACTGCTCGACGACATCCTTGCCCGCCTGCATGCCAGCACCGGTCACGACTTTCAGCACTACAAGCGCGCGACGGTCCTGCGCCGACTTGAACGGCGCCTGCATGTCACTGCACAGACCGACCTGGCCGGTTACCGCGAATACCTCGAGCAGCATCCTGAGGAATGCCGTGCATTGCTGGCTGACATGTTGATAGGGGTCACCAATTTCTTCCGTGACCGCGAAGCCTTCGAAGCATTGCAGCAGCATGTGATGCCGGGCCTTGCCAATGACGACAACGAAGAGCTTCAGCGCGAAGTGCGCATCTGGTCGGCAGGTTGCTCATCCGGCGAAGAAGCCTACAGCCTGGCGATGATGGCGACCGAGCAATTGGCCATGGAGCAGCGCAGCACCAAAGTCCAGGTGTTCGCCACCGATCTCGACGAACACGCGATCAATGTCGGCCGGCTGGGCGTCTACCCCGATGCCATCGCCACCGATGTACCCACGGCCAGGTTGCGTCAGTTTTTCATCAAGGAAGACCAGCATTACAAGGTACGCAAGGACATTCGCGAAAAAGTCCTGTTCGCCCGGCACAACCTGTTGTCCGATCCACCGTTCTCTCAGTTGGACCTGGTGGTATGCCGTAACTTGCTCATCTACCTGGACCGGGAAGTGCAACGGGAGATCCTGCGGCTGTTCCACTTCGCCCTGCGCAAAGGAGGTTACCTGTTCCTGGGCAGTTCGGAATCAGCGGACGTGGCGGCCGACCTGTTTATTGCCGTGGACAAGCGCCATCGCATCTTCCGCGCCAGGGAAGTAGAACCGGCGAGCCGCCCAGGGCGGCTTCAAGCGCCCGACACGCAAGCAGTACGCACCAAACCCAAGCCCCTGCGCAAGCTGTCCTATGCTGAAATCCATCACCGTGCATTGTCCAGACGCACACCGCCCAGCCTGATCGTCGATACTGACGGCAACATCTTGCACATGAGCGATGGTGTCGGCCGCTTCCTGCGCCACGCCGGTGGCGAAGTCAGCCCCAGCCTGCTCAACCTGGTACTCACGCCGCTGCGCCCTGCCCTGCGCAGTACCCTGTTGCAGGCCCAGAACACCGGTCAGCCGGTCAGCTCTGGCGCAGTGATCACCACCGTCGACGATCAACGCGTCGAAGTCCAGTTACAGGTCCAGCCCCACCAGGACGAACCCAGTGGCAGCGAATGCCTGCTGGTGGTTTTTCAGGTTCGCGAAGCTGATCCCCATACCCCGCCTGCTATCCAGCAAACCGAAGGCATGGTGTTGAACACCCTGGAGCGCGAACTGCAGCGCACCCGTCAGCAGTTGCAGGAAACCATCGAGCAGTCGGATATCTCCAGCCAGGAGCTGATGGCCTCGAACGAAGAAATGCAGGCGATCAACGAGGAGCTGCGCCTGGCCAGCGAAGAGCTGGAAACCAGCAAGGAAGAGCTGCAATCCATCAACGAAGAACTGCTGACGGTCAACTACGAGCTCAAGACCAAGGTCGATGAAACCGACAAGATCAACGACTACCTGAGCAACCTGATCGCCTCCACCCAGATCGCCACCGTGTTTGTCGACCGCAACTTGCACATTCGCTGGTTCACCCCTGGGGCCACCGCCATTTTCAGCATACTGCCGGTCGACACCGGCCGCTCGCTGCTCGACATCACCCATCGTCTGGAATACCCAGGCCTGGCGGACGATGCGCGCGCCGTGATCGAACGCGAAACCACGATCGAGCGTGAAGTGATCGGCCAGGACCAGCATTGGTACCTGGCGCGCCTGCTACCGTACCGGGCCAGCGAGCAGAATGTCGATGGCACCGTGCTGACGTTTATCGACATCACCAAGAGTCGCGCAGCCGAAGAACGCTTGCGTCAAGGCGAGGAGCGCATGCGCCTGGTCGCAGAGAGCACCCATGACTTCGCCATCATCCTGCTTGACGAACAAGGCCTGATCATCGACTGGAACACGGGCGCTGCGCTGATCTTCGGCTACGCCAAGGATGAAGTGCTGGGCATTCACTATGCGCTGATTTTCACCGAGCAGGACCGCGAAAACGGCGAGCCGGAACGCGAATTGCGCGCTGCCCGCCTGCATGGCCGCGGCCAGGACGAACGCTGGCATGTGCGCAAGGACGGCAGCCGCTTTTATTGCAGTGGTGAAGTTTCACGCCTCAAGGGCAGCAGCCTGCGCGGTTACGTGAAGATCGCCCGTGATCTGACCGGCCACAAGCGCCTGCAGGACGAACAAAGCAAGCGCCTGGCCGAGTCACAAAGCTCCAGCCACATGAAGGATGAGTTCTTCGCGGTGATGTCCCACGAGCTCAAGCACCCGTTGAACCTGATTCAGCTCAATGCCGATATCTTGCGACGTATACCATCGGTCACAAGTACCGGCATGGCGAGCAAAGCGGTCAACGTCATTCGCGAAGCGGTCACCAGCCAGGCGCGGATCATCGATGACTTGCTCGATGTAGCGCGCATCCGCACGGGCAAACTCAAACTGAAGACCCAGCCGGTCGATTTGTGCGCCGTGCTGCAGGGTATCTGCTCCGTAGCCTGCAATGAGCAGCGCGGCCGAAGTGTTCGGCTGACGCTGCCGGCCGATGGCGAACCGGTCTATGTGGAGGCCGACAGCACCCGTGTCGAGCAGATCATCTGGAACCTGCTGAACAACGCACTGAAGTTCAGCCCTGCCGATGGCGAAATTCTGTTGAGACTTGCTCGACAGGATGAGCAGGCGCGACTTGAAGTCATCGATCAGGGCATAGGCCTCGCCCAAAACTCCCTGGAAGATATTTTTGAGCTGTTCAACCAGGCTGCACCCACCGGCCATGGGCGAGAGGGGCTAGGTATTGGCCTTTCCCTGGTTCGTCAATTGGTAGAAGCCCATGGCGGAGCGGTAAGCGTGGAGTCTCCCGGAATAGGCCAGGGTTGTACGTTCATCATTACCCTGCCTTTGTGCGTGTATACCCAGCAACCCCAGGCTCAGGGCGAAGTGCTGCCCTCAGAAGGTCGCCTGAAAGGGGTTCGCATCCTGCTGGTGGATGACTCGGTCGATGTGCTGGAAGTGATGGAACAATTGCTGTTGATGGAAGATGCCGACGTCGATGCGTACAGCGACCCGAAACTGGCGCTGCAGTCGGCGGCAGATGCGCGTTACGACGTGATCATTTCCGACATCGGCATGCCTGGCATGGATGGCCATGCTCTGATCCGGGCGCTGCGCGGCCTGGAGCATCTGCGCTACATCCCTGCCATTGCGTTGACTGGCTATGGGGCAAGCGCGGACCAACACAAGTCTCGCCAGTCCGGTTTTGACCGCCACTTGAACAAGCCGGTGGGTTATGACGACTTGATTGACGCGATCGAGCGCCTGAATGGCTCAGCGTCGGTTTGAATAGGAGAAGATGGGCTTTACCGGGGGCGACTCACGCCCCTCAGTGCTTCCTGCCCTCCTCCTTCTGTTTTTCTTCGTCCTGCCCTTCAACCTTGTCCACCAGCAAAGGCATCGTTCCCAGCACCAACAGCGCCAGCACCGTGCTGACCAGCGCCGTGGCTTCGCGTCCCATCCCCGCTGCCGTACCGATGGCAGCCGTCATCCATAACCCGGCAGCTGTGGTAAGGCCTTTGACATGACTGGTGTCCTGGCCATTGCCTTTGAGAATGGTGCCCGCGCCCAGAAATCCGATACCGGCAACGATGCCCTGAATCACCCGGCTGAGCGCCTGCGCATCGGCACCTGCCGTGCTCGGTGCCAGTACGAACAGCGCCGCGCCGAGCGAAACCAGCATGTGCGTGCGCACCCCGGCAGATTTGCCCTTGTGCTCGCGCTCGAAACCCAGCACCGCGCCTAGTACGGCAGCCATCACGAGGCGTACAAGAATCCGCACGACCTCACGCACATCGCCGATATCGGCGAATTCGGCCTGGATTGTTTGCCAGATCAGATCCATGGATGGGGTCCGTGCCGTTTACACGTTCGGCCTCTGCTGGCGCTTTTTACGATCTCGATGGGCATGGCCGGGTCTTCCGGAGGCAGTTACAGAGTGTGACTGCGAGCACTGCACGTTTGCTGCATCGAACGCTCAAGTGGTCGCCTTGCAGTATTCGTGGGCAAACCTCTTGTTCGTCTCTGCAATTGACGGTCAGCATCAAGTTTCGCAGGTCGCCGTAGATATTCTCAGCGCGTGCTGTGCTGTCGGTAAGGCGTTCAGACCGAATTGACGGCCAGTCGCAGCCGCTTCAGTCGACTCCATGTCCCACCACTGGTCGCAAATAGCGAACGGCTGGTTATGCTGACCACTCTCCTATTCTGAGCGCCGCAGAACGCATCCAGGCTGTCGTAGCTTAGTGTCCTATTCCGTCGCTCGCTGTCCCGCCCGCTTCTCGTACGAGCCTTACTAAATGCTCGAGGGATATCGCGCGGTTATAAAATGTGAGATGACGCCGACATTCCCGCCGGCGTCACTCGAGCAGCCTTGAACAAAGAGTCGAGAGGCTCTACTGCCTGTGGCCGCTGGCCAGGAGCGTACTATGAATTTCGAAGAGCGCGACAAGTACGGTATGTACAAGGGACGGACCGATTTCACTGCCGAGGGAGACCGCGGCCCGGGGCCGCGGCTGATGGGCGCGGATACCCTCATCGGCAACGACGTGTATAACACGCAAGACGAAGACTTGGGCGACATCAAGGAAATCATGCTGGACACCGCCAGCGGCAAGGTTGCGTACGCTGTACTGTCGTTTGGCGGTTTCCTGGGGATGGGTGAAAAGCTGTTCGCCGTGCCGTGGGCTGCTTTGCGCCTGGACACGGTGAACAAGCGCTTCGTCCTTGATGCCGACAAGGACCGCCTGAAGAACGCCCCAGGCTTCGATAAGGACAACTGGCCAAACATGAGCGATCCGACTTGGGGCAGAGGTATCCACGACTACTACGGCACCACGTGGGAAAGCGATCCCCGGCTGTGATGGGCCCTGCTTGGCCGGGCTTCCGGCCAAGCTTATCCTGACCAACAGGGTCGTGGCAGGCGGATTTGGGTCGATAGCAGCCGTGTGGAAAAATTTCCATACGGACGAGGCACTGTCCTGCTTTCGACCACACCGCCATGGAGTTACACTGAAATCCAAGCTGCACCATCTCGACAGCTGTCAGAAATCGCCATTCTCGATCGTGCATCCTGCTGGGGGTATCGCGGGTATTTTTGGGGGTACATTTCTGCTTTTTGAAGCCAGAAATGCCGTTCCAGAGGCCTTTCCAAATGTTCTTCGGGGATCCGGACAGCCTTTGATTCGCACCCCTAACGTGGGTCTTCACATCCAGCACGCTTGAAGCTCGCGTCGGGCTTGTTCACGCGAAGCACAAAGCCTGACCTACGCCGACGCATTCCCTGCGTGATCATGGCGTGCTTCACCGTCGTCACGCTGCCGGTGCCCTTGATGCGCAAGGCACAGCCATCCTCTGACGCCCATTGCCCCTGCTCAAGGCCTGTGCTGCTCAGGCTTGGCCTCGACACCGCGCACATCGGCGTATGTTGTCGCTTTCCATCAAGAGCAGCCCCTCACCCTCCCCTAGATTAACTCCCGAGCGAGCCCCTGATCGAACCCCAGGGGCAGTGTCTGGAGGAGACCAGCCATGCAATCCGTCGAGCAGTTCAAACACAGCACTTCCATTGCAGATTGGGCCGAGCAGCGCCCGGAACACGCCTTCACCTTGCCCTCGCGGTACTTTTTCGACGAGCAGATCTTCGCTGCCGAACGCGACCGTATCTTCATGAGTGCCTGGCACCTGGCCGGCCATCGCAACGAGTTCGCCGAGCCTGGTCAGTTCGTGGTGTGCGACATGTTCGACCAGAGCGTGGTGGTGGCCTGTGGCAACGATGGCAAGATCAATGCCTTCCACAATGTCTGCCAGCACCGTGGCAATCGCCTGCTGGATGTGCGTCGTGGTAACGACACCCGAGTGCTGCGCTGCGCCTACCACTCCTGGTGCTACGAAATGGACGGCAGCCTGCGCAGTGCGCCACGCAGCGAACGGCTGATAGCCTTCGACAAGCAGCAATTCAACATTCCCAAGGTCCGCGTCGAAGAACTCGGCGGTTTCGTCTACTTCAACTTCGACGCAGACGCGCCGTCGCTGGCGGAGCTGTTCCCAGGTGCCGACGAAGAAATGCGCGCGGTCTTTCCCGACCTTGGCAAGATGCGCCTGATCGAAGAGCAGGACGTGATCGTACCGGCCAACTGGAAGGTGATCATGGACAACTCCATCGAGGGGTACCATTTCAAGTTGTCCGGGCCCTGCCATATCGACCTGGCCAAGCTGATCGACTTCAAGGGCTACCGCCTGACCAAGCGCGACAACTGGTGGACGTACATCGCACCGGCCAACCAGCAGGCCGAGGAAGCCTACGGCGTCAAGCTGAGCGGGCCACGCAACCCCGATGAGCGCTTCTTCAACATCGGGCTGTGGCCGAACAACACCTTCTATACCTTCCCCTTCTCGGCGTTTCTCGGCACGTTCATCATGATCCCGCTGGACGCAGAGCGCTCACTGCTGCGTTTTGGCTACTACAGCCCCCACGAGCAGGTCCCGGAGGTTTCCCACGCCTGCATGAAGTGGATGAACGAGGACCTCGGCCCCGAGGACATCGAGCTCAACATCAGCGTGCAGAAAGGCCTGCGTTCGCTCGGCTACGACCAGGGCCGCTACATGATCGACGCCGAGCGCAGCAACGAAAGCGAGCATTTGGTGCATCACTTCCACAAGCTGGTGTTCGACGGCATCGGCGCAGGCCGCTGACCACTGTCATGGGGGAGCCTTTATGCTCGGGCATGAATACGACTATGTGATCATTGGTGCCGGCTCGGCCGGCTGCGTGCTGGCCAAGCGCTTGGGAGAGAACCCGGCCCTGCGCATCCTGGTGCTGGAGTCCGGCCCGCCGGACGCCAGCTGGACCATTGACATGCCCTCAGCAGTGGGCATCGTGGTAGGTGGCACCCGCTTCAACTGGAGCTACACCAGCGAACCGGAGCCGGGCCTGGACGGCCGACGCATCGGCACACCACGCGGGCGCACCCTGGGCGGCTCGTCGTCGATCAACGGCATGGTCTACATTCGTGGCCATGCCCGCGACTACGACGGCTGGGCTGCACAAGGCTGCGAAGGCTGGAGCTATCGGGAGGTGCTGCCCTACTTCATGCGGGCGCAAAACCATCGGGACGGCGCCAACACCTACCGCGGCGCAACCGGGCTGCTCCACGTCACACCAGGCGATACCTCGCCGCCACTGTGCCAGGCCTTCATCGAGGCCGGCCAGCAAGCCGGCTATGGCGTGAGCAGCGACCTCAATGGCCATCGCCAGGAAGGCTTTGGCCCGGTCGACCGCACCACCCGCGACGGCAAGCGCTGGAGCACCGCGCGCGGCTACCTGGCTGAAGCACTCAAAGGCGGCAACGTCACCATCGCCACCTCGGCGCTGAGCCGGCGGATTCTCTTCGACGGCGAACAAGCCTACGGGGTGGAGTTCGAAATGGACGGCGTGGTGCACCAGGTGCGTGTGCGCCAAGAGGTGCTACTGAGTGCTGGCGCCATCAACTCACCGCAACTGCTGATGCTTTCTGGCGTCGGCCCGGCCCAGCATCTGCGGCGCCTGGGCATCCCCCTGGTACGCGACCTGCCGGGAGTAGGCCAGCGCCTGAACGACCATCCCGATACCGTCGTGCAGTACCGCTGCAAGCAGCCGGTGTCGCTCTACCCCTGGACACGTGCACCGGGCAAATGGCTGATCGGCGCGCGCTGGTTCGCCAGCCACGATGGCCTGGCGGCTAGCAACCATTTCGAGGCGGGCGCGTTCATCCGCTCGCGGGCCGGGGTGGAGTTTCCCGACCTGCAACTGACGTTCATGCCGCTGGCGGTCCAGCCAGGCAGCGTCGACCTGGTGCCCGAGCACGCCTTCCAGGTGCACATCGACCTGATGCGCCCCACCAGCCTGGGCAGCGTCAGCCTGGTCAGCACCGATCCGCACCTGGCGCCGCGCATCCTCTTCAACTACCTGACCACCGAGCGCGACCGCGCCGACATGCGTGCAGGCGCCCGCCTGGTACGCGAGATCCTCGCCCAGCCGGCCATGCGCGCCTATGCCGGTGACGAGCTGGTACCCGGTGCCGACCAGGTGAGCGATGCGCAGCTCGACGCTTGGGCGCGACGCATCACCGAGACTGGCTACCACGCCAGCGGCACCTGCAAGATGGGCCCGCCCAGCGACCCCGAAGCAGTGGTCGACCCACAATTGCGCGTGCACGGTCTGCGCGGGCTGCGGGTGGTCGATGCCTCGATCATGCCGCAGATCGTCAGCGGCAACACCAACGCGCCCACGGTGATGATCGCCGAGAAGGCCAGCGACCTGATCCGTGGCCTCACCGCGCTTACCGCAAGCGATGCACCTGTGTGGGTTCACCCACGCTGGCGCGAATGCCAGCGTTGAGGGGTACTTGCCAAAGCCGGCCCACTGCGCTTGCATAGGCGCAGCGGGCCTTTCCTGTGAACGAGGTGCCGGCCAATGCAGCCGGCGCCCATTGCCGAGCCTGGTGCAACCATGAAACGATCCGAAACCCTTGACCTTCAGTGGCAGGGCCCTGCCAGCCCTCCGCTGCGCATCGGCATCCTGTTGCTGCCTTCGTTTTCCAACTTCGGCCTGGCCTCGCTGATCGAGCCGCTTTCGATCGCCAACTGGCTGGCCCAGTGCAACCTGTTCCAGTGGACCCTGCTCTCGGTAGACGGCCAGCCGGTGCCCGCCAGCAACGGCCTGCTCGCCGGTGCCCAGGCGGGCATCGGCGAGCACAGCGAATTCGATGCCTGCGTGGTGATCGCCAGCTTCGATGTGCACCGCCACGCGCGCAACCCGGCCCTCAAGGCCTGGATCAAGCGCCAGGCGGCCTTCGGCGCAGTCATGGTAGGGATCGAAACCGGCACCGAGCTGCTGGCTGCGGCAGGTGTGCTCGACGGCCACCCGGCCGCCGTCCATTGGGACAACCTGCAAGGTTTCCAAGAAAGCTACCCTAGGGTGCAAGCCTGCGCGCAGCTCTACTCGTTGGGCCGCAAGCGCCTGACCTGCGCAGGCGCCACTGCCGTGCTGGACATGGTGCTCAGCTGGCTGGACCGGCTGGCCGGTGGCAACCTGGCACGCGAAGTGGCCATGCACATGCTCATCGAGCAGGTACGCGAGCCGCAGGTCCAGCAAGCCGAAGGCTATCGCCGCAACCTGCATGCCCAGGCCGGCAAGATGGGGCGGGCCATCGAGTTGATGGAACAGCACCTGGAAGAACCGCTGAGCTGCGAGGCCATCGCCGAGCGTGTGGCACTGTCGCGTCGCCAACTGGAGCGCCAGTTCATGCAGCACACCGGCCTTACGCCGCTGAAGTACTACCTCAGCCTGCGCCTGGCACGCGCCCACAACCTGTTGCAGCAAACCCGCATGAGCGTTGCCCAGGTTGCAGCCAGTGCAGGTTTCGGCTCGCTGGAACACTTCTCCCGCGCCTACCGCGCCAAATTCGGCTGTGCACCGAGCAACGACCGTTCGCAGAGTTTGAGCGCCCCGGTCATGCGCCAGCCGTTGGGGCATGACCGGCAGCCGTTGGCGATCTGATCTCGGTGCATTGCGCGGGCTTGCACAGATGCATCGCCGCCCTGGGGCGCAAAGCGCCCCAGGGCCATAGGTTAAAGCCCAAGGTAACTGCGCACCGCCGATGCCCCTGGCTGGCCATCGAACGTCGTCACCCCCGCCAGCCAGTTCTCCAGCACCTGTGGGTTGCGCTTGAGCCACTCCCGTGATGCCAGCGCAGGCTTTTGTTTGTCGTTGAGAATGGCCCCCATGATCTGGCTTTCCATCCCCAGCTCAAACGCCATCCGAGACAATAACGCACCTACGTTCGGGCATTCCTGGCCGAAGCCTTTGCGCGTATGGGTGTCGACCACTGCAGCCCCGTAGTTCGGGCCGAACTCAGCGTCGCCACCACTCAGATAACGCATCGACAGCTGGCTGTTCATTGGGTGCGGCTCCCACCCCAGGAACACGATCGGCTTTTTCGAGCGCACCGCCCGGCGTACTTCCACCAGCATGCCGGCCTCGCTTGAGTCGACCAGGCGGAAACCCTTGAGGCCATAGCTGTCCTTGTCGATCAGGCCCTGGATGATCTGGTTGCCATCATTGCCGGCCTCGATGCCGTAGATGCGCCCTTGCAACTCGTCCTTGAACCGGGCGATGTCCTCGAAGCGCTTGAGCCCGGCCTCGTAGGCATAGTCCGGCACGGCCAGGGTGTATTTGGCACCGGTCAGGTTGGTGCGTACCCGCTCGACGCTGCCTTTTTCCAGAAAAGGCGTGGAAATTGCCGCCATCGACGGCATCCAGGCGCCAAGGTAGACGTCGATGCTCTTCATTTCCATGGCCTGGTACGCCATCGGGATCGACAGCATCTGGGTCTTGGTCTTGTAACCCAGGCCTTGCAAGACGGTAGTCGCGAGCCCAGTGGTGGCGGCGATGTCAGCCCAGCCGACCTCCGCGAAGTTGACTGTCTGGCAGGCAGCGGGGTCACTGGCCTGGGCGGTGGCGATGGACGCGACGAGCAGCGATGCGGCAAGCACGGGCACTGATGTTTTCTTTGGCATGCGAGCGACTCCAGAACGGTTCAGGGTGGGCGTGACAATGCACGGGCGTATGCACTCAGCTGCGATAGTCCGGCTCCTGCTCATCGAGGATTTCCTGCAGCGCAGCGAAATGGCGGGCGGCGAAATCCGGATAATCAAGCCATTGCCGGGCTGTCTTGCGCGCCACGGCATCGCTGGCGATACGCAGAGGGCGGCCGCTGGCAAGCGCGGTGAGGTAAAGCTCGCAGGCCCGCTCGAAGTAGTAGAGGTCGTCGAAGGCCTGGGCCACGCTTGGGGCCGCCACCAGCACACCGTGGTTGCCCATCAGCAGAATCGGCTTGTCGCCCAACTGGCGGCTTACCCGCTCGGCTTCATCCCCCAGCCCCATGCCGTCGAACCCCTCGTCGATGGCCACGCGCTCGAAGAAGCGCATGGCGTTCTGCTCGATCGGTGGCAGGCGCGAGTCGGCCAAACAGGCCAAGGCGGTGGCGTACTTCGAATGCACATGCAGGATGCAGCGCGCATGCGGATGCCGCCGGTGCAAGGCGCCATGCAGGGCCCAGGCAGTGATGTCCGGCGCCCCGGGGCGTTGCAACGCCGAGGGGTCGTCGGCATCGAGCAGCAGCAAGTCGCTGGCGCGGATCCTGGAAAAATGCCGGCCATAGGGATTGATCAGAAAACGCCGGCCATCCTCGGAAACAGCCAGGCTGAAATGGTTGGCAATCGCCTCGTGCATCCCTAGGCGGGCGGTCCAGCGAAATGCGCAGGCGAGCTCGACGCGGGCCTGGGCATGGGCGTCTAGAACAGCGATGGATGAGTTGTGCATGGCAGCTCCTCGGGCGGCAGGCGCGCCCCTCGGGGGCGCGTTCATACCCTTCGAGTCTAGGGATGGCGACGCTTTTGACTTGATGCGATGCGACCTGCCTTGTCGCGAACGAGCGCAGCACTGGCCCTGTCGTATTTCGTCAAGTTCGCACCCTGCTGCCTGTCTATGGTGTGCCCATACATAGGCAAGCCAGGAGACTCAGTGTGTCCCATCAATCGCTATTCATCGCAGGGCAATGGCGTGAGCCACACAGCGGCCGCTATCGGGAAATCCTCAACCCCGCCAACGAGTCCTTGCTGGCCTTGGCGCCAGAAGCCGACGCCCAGGATGTCGACGCCGCGATCGACGCCGCCCGTCACGCCTTCGACCACGGCCCTTGGCCGCAGCTGCCACCGAGTGAGCGCAGCGCCTGGCTGCTGCGCATCGCGGCAGCCATCGAAGCCGATGCCGCGCAACTGGCGCGCCTGGAAACCCTCAACACCGGCAAGACCCTGGGCGAGAGCGAGGCCGATATGGCCTGCGTGGTGGCCACCTTTCGCTACTACGCAGGGCTGCTTGAAGCGCGCACCGATCGCGCTCACCCGCATGCCCCCGACCACGTCATCAGCGTCACACGCCATGAGCCGGTAGGTGTCTGCGCGTTGATCGTGCCGTGGAACTACCCTCTGCTGCAA
Source organism: Pseudomonas sp. NBRC 111140 (assembly GCF_001320885.1). Classification (NCBI taxonomy): domain Bacteria; kingdom Pseudomonadati; phylum Pseudomonadota; class Gammaproteobacteria; order Pseudomonadales; family Pseudomonadaceae; genus Pseudomonas; species Pseudomonas sp. NBRC 111140. Next base: position 133,233 of record NZ_BCBQ01000002.1, on the reverse strand, counting down.
ACCGCCTGGAAGCTCGCCCCCGCCTTGGCTGCGGGCAACACGGTGATTCTCAAGCCCAGCGAACTGACGCCGCTAAGTGCCTTGCACCTGACGGCTTTGCTGGCCGCCCTGGCGCTGCCAGCCGGGGTGTTCAACCTGGTCTGCGGCGATGGCACCGTAGGCCACCACATGGCGCTCAGCGACCGGGTGGACATGGTGTCGTTCACCGGTGGCGCCCAAGCCGGTGCCAAGGTGATGCAGGCCGCCAGTGGCAACTTCAAGCGCCTGGCGCTGGAGCTCGGTGGCAAAAACCCAAATATCGTGTTTGCTGATGCCGACCTCGACGTGGCCCTGGACCAGGCGCTCAACGCCGTGTTCTTCAACGCAGGGCAGGTGTGCTCGGCCGGCTCGCGCCTGCTGTTGCAAGCCTCCGTGCATGATCGCTTCGTCGCGCGCCTGGTCGAACGCATCGACGCTATTGTTCTCGGCGATGGCTTCGACAGCCGCACGCGCATGGGGCCTCTGATATCGGCGGCCCAGCGGAATCGCGTGCTGTCGCTGATCCAGGCGGCACAAGGCGAAGGCGCTCGCCTGCGCGCCGGCGGCCAGCGCCCCACGGATGCGCACCTGGAAAAGGGGTTCTGGTTACGCCCTACCCTGCTCAGTGACGTGCAGGCCGACATGCGCATTGCTCGCGAAGAAATTTTCGGCCCGGTAATCACCGTCGAACGCTTCACCGACGAGGCACATGCCGTGCGGTTGGCCAACGATACGCCCTATGGCCTGGCGGCCGGGGTCTGGACCGGCGACCTGGGCTGCGCCAATCGCATGGCCCGGCGGCTGCGGGTTGGGACACTGTGGGTGAACGATTACAACCTGGCATTTCCCCAGGCGCCCTGGGGTGGTTTCAAGGCCAGCGGCATCGGCCGCGAGCTATCGGCGACGGGCCTGGAGGAATTCAGTGAGCTCAAACACGTGCTACTCAATTGCGAGCCTCGGGCGTTGAACTGGTTCACATGACGACTTCTGGCGAACAGTGGCTCCGTAAGCTCCAACGCTTGGACGTGGGATGGCTTAAGGTACTCGATGGCCTTGGTGGTGCAGAAGAAACCGAGGATTGTCGGCAGCGTAGCCAGCGCCAGCAGCGGCGACAACTCGCCGATCACGAAACCTTCGGCGGCAGCCGGCATCAGCAGATACAGGCTGCCAAAGAGCAACAACAGCCGGGTGAAGTGCAGCCCTCCCGATACCTCCATACGTTTCATGGCAACCGAAAAGGCCCCATAGCCGGTGCCGGCAATGGAGGTGAGCGCAGCACCTTGCAGGCTAAAACCGGCTGCAGGTCGCCACCGAAGATTACCGAAATTCCAGCGATAGCCAGTGCGGCCCCTAGACGCCCCCACTAGGAGGCAAACCCGCGCTGAATCCTGCCATCCCGCCATGGAAGTACACGTTGCCCTGCTTCTCGCCTCACCACCTCCGGCAACTGATCGATCGATTTCCCAGGCTTGAGCCATTAGACGGCCACGAGCCTTTGATCGTGGGATAGCGTCGCACACCATGCTGACGGTGTTCGCCCAGAGCATGATGGGAACCGTTAAACCCGCCTACCCTGCCACCCTGTCAAAGGCGTAATCCTTGAAAACGAACTACCCGATCCCATGGGAGCACCGTACATGTCTATCGAATTCAGACCCGCTCAAGCCGCGGACGCGCACGATATTGCGCGCTTCTTTCAACTGACATCGGAGGGCATGGCCGATTACATATGGAGCAAGCTTGCCGTGCCAGGAGAAGCATTGCTGAGTGTCGGTGCGTCTCGCTATGCCAGGGAACAGGGTGACTTTTCCTACAAGAACTGCTTGATGGCCACTTTCGAAGGGCGCGTCATCGGCATGATGCATAGCTATGCGTTGCGCGAGACCCCTGACAGGCCTGTCGAGACAGACCCGGTCCTCGCGCCTTATTCCGACATGGAAATACCCGCCACCTTATACATATCCAGCCTGGCGTTAGATGAGGCCTGGCGCAGCCAGGGGCTGGGCGTCCAGTTTCTTCGCCACGCCCAGCAGCGCGCCGACGACGCTGGCCTGGATGGGCTATGCCTGATCGATTATGCAGAAAACCACGGTGCACGCCGCTTCTATGAACGTCACGGTTTTCAAATTGTTAAAACCTGCCAGATCGTTCCGCACCCCATGCTGAGCGTAACCGGCGAAGCCTATTTGATGTATCGCCCTACCCACAACGTGCTCGAGAAAAAACCATGAACAAGAAACTGACCGTGTTCCGCGAACTGGATATCCAACCGGTGCGCGACCTGCCTTTTTTTGAAGAGGTCGTGGAAGGCGCCCCTCATACGCTGACGTCCAAGTACTATCACGATGAACAGCAAGGTCGCATTTCTGGAGAATGGGAAGCCAGCACCGGAGCGTGGCGCATCGACTACAAAGTTTGGGAGTTCTGCCATGTCCTGAGTGGATGCTGCGTCATTGAACTTGAAGGTTGCGCCCCCCTCACACTGGCCGCTGGGGACACGTTCATTATCGAGCCGGGCGCCAAGGGGAAATGGACCGTGCTGGAAGATATGAAAAAGAACTTCGTGATCCTCTTGCCCACGAACTAGGCACGGGGTTGCGTTTCATCGAGCGCAGCGCAAGGACAGTTTGCATGCTTGCCTACTGGCGGCGCTCGAATGCTCTACACAGGAGGCTACAACAGCCCTCTACTGCATGGCGCCACTCGCGTCTGGCAGACCTGGTCTAGCCTGGTGAACGAAAGGTGACTTGGGCGGGATCTTGCATAAGTAGAACTAATCGATAATGAGTAGAATTGATTAAACTAATGACCCGCTGAAATGCACACTACTGCCTTTCAAGCGGGAGTACCCTATGTCAGGCGAAAAATCCATCTCAGCCCTGCTCCGCGGCATGAGCCCAGTCCTCAATGAAGGCGACTTTGTATTCTGCACAGTGGCGGACGCGTCCGCGCTTCTGGGTACCGATGTACTTGGTACATTCCGCGAAAAAGAAGGCTTCACTGTCATCATTGAGCGCGAACGCGCTGATGCACTGGGCCTTGAGTACAATTTTGTGGCGGCTTGGATCACGCTCACGATCCACTCAGCGCTTGATGCGGTGGGTTTGACGGCCGCATTCGCGACCGCACTCGGAAAGGCTGGCCTCAGTTGCAACGTGATCGCCGCGTTCTACCATGATCACATTTTCGTGGCCAAGGATGATGCCGCTAAAGCCATCGATGTCCTCCAAGCTTTATCTCGCGCAGGCGAATCCAGTTAGCCCCTAGCCAAGATGCTTCAAGTCTGCCTATTGGCGAAATGTGACAATGGTGAGCGCCCGCCTTGGATCGAAAGCAGACGGTCGCGAGTGGCCGCAATCGACCCATAGCTGCCTTTCGCGGAAGACAGCTAATCTCACTGGGACGCTCTAACGTGGCATTGGAATTTGGGATAGGAAGCTTATTGGAGCCTCGGGGCGAAGACCTTCGTCTCCGAAATCAAAGCGCCAATACCCCACATCATGCCAAGCATCGAGCTTGAATCCGACCTGCGGAAACGTACCGATGTGCTGAAAACCGAGTCGCTCGTGCAGCCCGATACTGCCTTCATTCGGCAAGGCAACGCCGGCATACGCCGAGCGATATCCCAGACGCTTCAGAACTGGCAGCAGCACGTCATAGAGCTGCCGACCAACCCCGCTGCGGCGTTGCCCTTCAGCGACATACACCGTCACATCCACCGCCCACCGGTACGCCGCACGCGCGCGGTGTTGACTGGCGTAGGCATAGCCGACTACTCGTCCTTCTCGCACAGCCACCAGATACGGGTAGGTTTGCAGCGTCGTGGAGATCCGCTCGCGCATTTGCTCCACGCTCGGCACTGCCTCTTCGAATGAGATAGCCGTGTTGAGCACGATGGGCGCGTAGATGATCTGGATCTCTTCTGCATCCTCTGGTCTGGCGACACGAATATCGATTCCGCTATGCATCCGGCTGCTCCAAGCTGTTCAGGTGTTCAACTACTTCGTTGACCGCGCTGCGCGCGGTACGGGTGACGCCGATCAACGTCGCCGAGGCCAGGCCGGTCCAGTCGCCATATCCGACCAGCCAGAGGCGCGGCTCGCGAATAGAGTGCCCCCCATCAACCTCGACCCTACCGTTGTCATCCAGCACGTCCAGTGCCTTCAGATGATCCAGCGCCGGCCGGAACCCAGTACACCAGACCACAGCATCGACCTGGGTTTTCTCACCGTTCAGCCAAGCGACCCCGTCCGGCGTGAATGAGGTAAAAGGCCTTACAGCACGAAGGGCCCCGCGCTCGCGAGCCCGGACCACTGAGGGCACCATGACGATATCGCCAAGCCCACCGACCGGTGCGTCGATAACACGGCCCTCCTGTTGAGCCTTGAGGTGCTCGGTAGCCCGTTCGAACAGCACCCGGCCATCAACGTCATCAGGCAGAAACGCCGGTTCCTCCGTGGTTACCCACGTTGCGTCGGCGACCTCAGACAGCTCCGCATAGATTTGCGCCCCCGAGTTGCCACCACCAACGACCAGCACGCGCTTTCCTTGGAAAGCCTCGGGTGATTGATAATGGGCGGAGTGAATCTGCTGTCCCTGGAACAGCTCTATCCCCGGATAGGCCGGAACATAGGGGTTGCTCCAGGTCCCCGTTGCGCTGATGACGACACGAGCCTCCCAGTCGCGGTCCTTCGAGCGTACACGAAGACCACGCCCGGTCCGCTCCACAGACGTGACGCTGACGGGACGAACGATAGAAAACCCGTAGCGTGCCTCGTACTGCTCCAGATAGCTGACCACGTGATCCCTATCGGGATTACCTTCGGTGACTGGCGGCATCGGCCAGCCCGCGATCGTGCTCCATGCGGAGGGCGAGAACAGCGTCAGCGAGTCCCAGCCATGGCGCCAAGCCCCGCCCGCAGCCGCTTCGGCATCGAGCAACAGGAACGACAGCTTGGCTCGCTTGAGAAAATAAGCCACCGTCAGCGCGGACTGCCCGCCGCCAATCACGATGACATCGAGTAGTTCGCCTTCGGTGACCATGGTTTCTCCTTTCTGGCTGGAGCGCTCAGTCTTCGCCGAACTGGTTGATGTAGTTGATGTGCGCAGGCTTCTGAATCGCCCGAGGGCGAAGCTCCTGCACCCAGGTGATCGCCTCGCGGCGCGGCATTCCGGATTCGATCAGCAGACGGGCAGCGAACAGCCCGGTGCGGCCGGAGCCGCCCTTGCAGTGGATTGCCAGGGCCTTGTTGGAAGCGAGCAAAGCGTCCAACTGGTGGCGAATCTCTCCCAGCCGAGCCTCGAAGTTTTGATCAGGAGCCTGATCATCCTCGATCGGCAGCTGGAACCACTCCAACCCATGCTGCTTGGCCGCGATGCCAAGCTGGGCAACTCCGTTTTCCTGAAGCTCTGCGTCCGACATCAGCGTAACAAGCGCTACGGCACCGGCCTGCTTGAGCGTATCCAGGCTTTCAACGAGAGCGCTGGTCTGGGTGCCCGGACAAGGCGTAAAAATGAGTACACCCGGAGCATGGGGCAAGGATTTCAATGAGTAAGGATGCGACATGCTCATGACCTCAAATAGACCGAATATTGACTCTCTTGGATAGTTCTTCCGCCGACTCTTTGCGTTCGGAGTAGCGGTCTACCAAGTAATCCTGGCGATCACGCAGCAGCAGCGTGAACTTGGTCAGTTCCTCCATCACGTCCACCAGCCGATCGTAGAAAGACGACGGTTTCATGCGTCCGGCTTCATCGAACTCCAAGAAGGCTTTTGGCACCGACGACTGGTTCGGGATGGTAAACATACGCATCCAGCGGCCAAGCACGCGCAGTTGGTTCACCACGTTAAAAGACTGCGAGCCTCCACACACCTGCATCACCGCGAGGGTCTTGCCCTGGGTTGGGCGAACGGCGCCTATGGCCAGCGGTACCCAATCGATCTGCGCTTTGAAGACAGCACTCATTGAGCCGTGACGCTCGGGGGAGCACCACACTTGGCCCTCGGACCATTGCATCAGCTCGCGGAGTTCCAGCACCTTCTCGTGGGAGTCCGGAGCGTCATCCGGCAGCGGCAGGCCGGAAGGGTCGAAGATACGGGTTTCGGCGCCGAACTCTTCCAGCAGGCGCGCAGCTTCCTGGACCATCAAGCGGCTGAATGAGCGCTCGCGGGTCGATCCATACAGCAGCAGGATGCGCGGTTTGTGTGTAGAAGGATCCTTCGGCGCCAGCCGCTCCAGCGACGGCAGATCAATCAGTTCTGGTTGGACATTTGGCAGGTGGTCGTTCATTTCGGTCTCCATTGATCCAGGGCCTACAGCGCGCCGATGCGGGCAAGTTCGGCTTTCAGTTCGTCCTGGCTCAGTTGCGAGAAAGGCAGCGCAATGAAGGCGCGCACGCGCTCATCGATCTTCGCAAGTGTGGTCTGGAAGGCTTCTTCGATTTCTGTCTCACTCCCGGTGACCGCTGAAGGATCGGCCAGGCCCCAGTGGGCTTTGAGCGATGGACCGAAGAAGATCGGGCAGGCTTCGCCGGCAGCGCGGTCGCACACGGTGACAACGATGTCGGGAGGAGAACTCTCGAAGGCATCCGAGGCCTTGCTTGAAAGACCAGCGGTGGGGATACCGGCGGCTTCCAAGGTTTTCAGTGCCCGCTCATTGACCTTGCCGCTTGGGAAGCTGCCAGAACTCACAGCTTCCATACCCTCGGGGGCCAGGTGATTGAACAGCGCCTCGGACAGGATGCTGCGGCAGCTGTTGTGGGTGCACATGAACAAGACTTTCATCAGGTATCTCCGGTTCAAAAGCTCAGGCGGATGGCCAATGCGGCCAAGGTGGCAAGCAGGATCGGCAGCGTCAGAACGATGCCGGTGCGGAAGTAGTAACCCCAGGTGATGACGATGTTCTTGCGGGCCAGCACGTGCAGCCACAGCAAGGTGGCCAGGCTGCCGATTGGGGTGATTTTCGGACCAAGGTCACAGCCGATGACGTTGGCGTAGATCATGGCCTCGCGCACGATGCCGGTGGCCTCGGCGGAATGGATCGACAGGGCGCCTACCAGCACAGTGGGCATGTTGTTCATGACCGACGACAGGCCAGCGGCGAGCAGCCCCGTCCCGAGGGATGCGCCCCAGATCCCGTAGCCGGCGAAGACATTGAGGATCTGCGTCAGGTAGTCGGTGAGGCCGGCGTTACGCAGGCCATAGACCACGAGGTACATGCCAAGCGAGAACACCACGACCTGCCAAGGCGCGTCCTTGAGCACCTTGCGGGTAGAAATCACGTGCCCGCGCGCGGCGATCAGGTAGAGGATCAGCGCACAGGCAGCAGCGATGGCGCTGATCGGAACGCCCAGCGGCTCGATGGCGAAGAAGCCGACCAGCAACAGCGCAAGCACCCACCAGCCGGCAACGAACGTCGCCTTGTCGCGGATAGCGGCTTTCGGAGCCTTCAACTGGTCGAGTTCATAGGTACGCGGCAGGTCCTTGCGGAAGAACCACAGCAGCATTCCCAGAGTGGCGGCAATGCTGACCAGGTTCACCGGCACCATGACCGAGGCGTACTCGCTGAAGCCAATGCCAAAGTAGTCGGCGGAAACGATGTTCACCAGGTTGGACACCACCAGCGGCAGGCTCGCGGTATCGGCGATGAAGCCCGCCGCCATGACGAATGCCAGCGTCGCCGCCGGGGAGAAGCGCAGGGCCAGCAGCATGGCGATGACGATCGGGGTCAGGATCAGTGCCGCACCGTCGTTAGCGAACAGCGCCGAGACAGCGGCGCCCAGCAGGATGATGAAGGCGAACAGCTTGCGGCTGCTGCCATTGCCCCAGCGGGCCACGTGCAATGCCGCCCACTCGAAGAACCCCGCCTCATCCAGCAGCAGGCTGATGATGATGACGGCGATGAAAGTGGCGGTAGCGTTCCAGACGATCTGCCAGACCACGGGGATATCGGACAGGCTCACGACGCCCGCCAGCAGCGCCACGACGGCCCCCAGTGCGGCGCTCCAGCCAACACCCAGGCCTTTGGGCTGCCAGATGACGAGAACGATCGTCACCAGGAAAATCAAAAATGCGATCAGCATGACTACAACTCAATCAGCGAAGGGAAGTCTCAAGCACAAGCAACAGGGCCCTGCGGCCGCTCGCCCATTTCGGCAAGGCGCAATGCATCAGAGCTCAACCATTCCTGGTTGGCATCGACCACTCCCTTCAGCATCGCGTCCACCCACTGCGGCAGTTCGGGGTGCAGTCGGTAGTACACCCATTGACCCTTGCGGCGATCCATCAGGATTCCAGCCTCGCGCAACTGGGCAAGATGCCGGGAGATCTTCGGCTGGCTCAGCTCCAGCGCGTGGGTAAGTTCGCAGACACAGAGTTCGCCTTCACGGGCGATCAGCAGGGTCATCCGGGCCCGGGTGTCATCAGCCAGGCATTTGAAAACGATGGGGGGAGTCAGTGTTTCCCGCATGTGACCTCCTGGGGAATGCGTGTACGGCCAATATCTGGAAATCCGAATATATGCCTATTCAAATATGCGGTAAAGCAGATATTTATAATTGCCTCGCCTGACGGGACGTCATAAAACTGGAAAAAGCCCCCGCTCCGGGACCTATACTGGCCTTCGATACCATCCCCAGAGTCCCCAATGAACCAGTCTGATATCTCTGTCCGATTGCTTGGTACCGATCAAATCCAAGGCCTGGCTGCGCATCTGACTGCAGCGGGCTTGCCGACCCAAGACCTTTTGCAGCCCGACCGAATGTTCTATTCCTTTCACCGGGGAGAAACGGAGTTGGGATACGGGGGCATTGAAGGAAGTGGCCGGACTCGTCTGATTCGCTCACTAGTTGTCGTACCGGCCCAGCGAAAGTCAGGGATCGGTACCCTGCTGCTCAGAGCACTTGAGCGAATAGCGGAAGCTGACGGAGCCCAGAGCCTTCATCTGCTGACCACTACAGCACCCGACTTCTTCGAGGCTCGGGGATATGAGCACAGAGACCGATCCCAAGCCCCAAAGGCAATTTCCAATTCGGAGGAGTTCAACAGCCTCTGCCCGACGTCTGCGGTCTACATGGTGAAGGAGCTTGGCGACATGAACTCGGTGTCACCACAGGTAACTCGCCTCCACGAACGTCAGTGAGTTCGTTCTCAGGTGTCCCAGGAACGAGTCCTGCGGCCCCCGAAAGATGTCGAACTGAATCGACCTCGGTTTCGTAGACTCCTCGAACGGCTGCAAAGGGTCGGTTAGCGCCTCTGGATCGGGCTGACCATCCTTGTCCTCCCTCACATGGAGGACAAGCCATGAACGCCATTACGACCAACAGCCATCAGCCTTGGAACAAAGGAAAATTGGTCGGGCAGAAAACTCCGCTCCGACTGAAAGATATCTGGGCCATTCGGGTAAGGCTCCAAATCGCGGAAGAAACTCGGGATTTGGCCCTTTTCGATCTGGCCATCGACAGCAAGCTACGAGCCTGCGATCTGACCAAGCTTCGCGTACGCGACGTTGCTCATGGGGAGCACGTGTCATCGCGAGCGATAGTGATGCAGCAGAAAACCCAGCGGCCCGTGCAGTTTGAAATTACAGAGCAAACACGGCTGGCCCTACAGGCCTGGATACATCAAGCCAAACTCCACAGCGAAGATTGTCTTTTTCCAAGCCGATTACACGCCTCAGTGCATCTCTCCACCCGGCAGTACGCCCGAATCGTCAAGGCGTGGATAAAGTCTATTGGGCTAGATCCAGCTATGTACGGCACCCACACGATGAGACGTACGAAGGCATCGCTGATCTATCGCAGGACGAAGAACCTGAGAGCAGTTCAGCTCCTTCTCGGCCATACAAAGCTTGAAAGCACGGTGCGATACCTGGGCATTGAAGTCGATGACGCATTGGAGATGGCAGAGCAGACGGAGGTTTGACAGCGTCCAGCGACGGTCGAGGTATGACCGTCGCGATTCGACCCATTGAAGCCGTTCAGACCAAGCAGTGGATGCCACGGCCTACGCTGCTCACTGATCGGCCAAGCATAGATACTGATGTAACTGCTCTCCTAGAACCTCGAACGCCTGAGCGATCCTGTTGATTTTGCGCAGGTCATTGTGCATTGCGATCCACACCTCTACCTCAAAGCCAAAATCGAGGGGTAGGACATGTACCAGGCCGTGCGATTTTGCGATTCGCGTCGGGCAGAGTCCGAAGCCCAAGCCCGCTTTCAGAGCGGCCAGCTGAGCAAGGTGATGATCAGAGGCAATGGCGAAATGCTGGTCGGCATCGCACAGACCAGCATCGACAAACCGACGCAAATCCGCTGAGCGTCTATCCGGGCCGATCAGCGGCAGCTGGCGAAGCGACAGCAGCGAGGCTGGATTACCATAGCGCTCCAGGCACCCGGCACTGGCATGGATGCCAATCTGCAAACTACCGACACGCCGCACGGTGATATCCGCTTCATTGGGCCGCATCAGCCGGACCGCAATGTCCGATTGCAGCCTGGCGATGTCTTCAAGGGTATCGCTTATGCTCAACTCAAGTTTGAGCCTGGGGTATTCGTAATGGAAAGGGGGCAGCAGGTCGGGCAATACCTCGACGCCAAGCAACTCGCCACAGGTCAGCCGAATCGTGCCGTGATCCACCGACGCTTCAGAACTGGCCATGCGGTTGAAGGTTTGCGCGGCCAGGTCCATGGCCTCCACATGTTCAATCAGGCGCTGCGCTCCGGCAGTAGGCGTCAGCCCTTGAGGTGTGCGGGTGAACAGACTTACACCGAGAGCGTGTTCAAGATGGTCCAGGCGCCGACGCGCAGTGGCCTGGGCGATACCCAGCAACTTCGCCGCGCCGCTCAGGCTGCCAGAGCGCAACACGGCGAGAAATACACGCTGGCTTTCCCATTCAATGCCGCTCATACATTCTTAGCCAACAGTTGCTCCTAATTTGATCTTCTGCCCGAACCCGTGAAAGGCGATCATTCGCCCACATTTTTCCGGGCGTCATTGTAAGGAACCAACGCATGAGAATCACCGGTCAGTGCCGATGTGGGCAAATCACCCTTGAGATCGTGGCGCAGCAATTGCCGCCGCTGTATGCCTGCCACTGTTTGAACTGCCAGCGCTGGAGCGGCAGTGCGTTTGGTCTGCACATGCTGAGCGCGGCTTCGGCTGTTCAGGTGGCTGGCGAAACGGCGATCTTTGAGCATGAACACCAAGGTCAAACGTCTACCCAACATGCCTGCGGTACATGTCATACCCGGCTGTTCAACGAGACCACGGCAGCACCCGGCATGCGAGTGGTACGGGCCGGCATCCTGGAAGGGACTGAGTGTTTCGAGCCGGTTGCGCATATCTGGACTCGGCGCAAGCAGCCATGGCTGGTGCTGCCGGCGACTATCGCGCAATGGGAGGAGAGCCCCACGCCAGAAGCATTCGCTGCCGCGTTAGGGTAAAAGAGCTTGCTCCTCCATAAGTGAAGGCGTCGCTCGCCGAACGGCAAATTATCACGGTTGACTAGGTCCGCTTTGGGTCGATAGCGGCCAGTCGCGAAAGGCTGCTTACGACCCAAAGCTGACACAGAGCTCATCCGCAATCTTCGTGGGAGCAGTTTTAGCCGCGAACACCGGCACTGCAAACCACCTGGCAGCGACCAACCATTGCCCTGTCACTCGACAGCAACTTGGCCGATAGCCAGCACCTGGAGGTTGGGTAGCCCGGAGGATGTCCACTTTCGGCCAGCAACGCCCAGCCTCCTGAGCCACTTCAAATAACTGATTGTTGAAGTTATCAGGGTCCGAAAAAACTCATTCGGTCGAAGGGGCAGATACTTTGCCGCCCAAGCGGATTAGTTCATTGGAGAAGCACAGTCCGATGATGATCAGTGCCGCTCCCACGTACAGGCTTTCGCGCGGTACCTCATTGAGCACCACAAATGCCAGCAGCGCGGCGAACAGGGGTTCGGTCAGCTCCAGCGCCTGCGCCTGCACTTGTGATGGTTTGAGATACTCGATGGCCTTGGTGGTGCAGAAGAAACCCAGGACTGTCGGCAGCGTGGCCAGCGCCAGCAGTACAGCGATCGCCAGCAGCGACAGCTCTCCTGTCACGAAACCATCGGCCGCAGCCGGCATCAGCAGGTACAGGCTGCCAAAGAACAACAATTGTCGGGTGAAATGCAGCCCTCCCGATACCCCCATCCTTTTCATGGCAACCGAAAAGGCCCCGTAGCCACATCCACCAATCGAAGCAAGCATTGCGCCTTGCAGCGTGAAGCCTTGTCCCAGGTCGGCGCCAAAAATCACCGTAATACCGGCGATGGCCAAGCCGGCGCCAACCATTGCGTTGGCGGTAATGGGGTCATGAAGGACCATGCGTCCAAAGAGAATCGACGATATGGAGGCGCTCGCCATCAGAATGACGACGACGCCCGCCGCCGCGTAATGGCTATAGGCCGAGGTTTCAAAGTGGAACAACACGAAAATGCCGAGAAAGGCACAAATGGCTGCGTGAAACCACTTGGCAGTGGTCGCGGGTCGCTTGAGAAACAGGAGCAGGACTGACAGTAGCAGGCAGCCGAGAACTGTCTTAATTAAGGCGATGCTGCTGGAGTTGAACCCACTGTTCATCAACACCTTGCTAAGTACGCCGATTGTCGCATTCAGGGCTGCGGCGCAGAGTGCAAAGAGGACGCCTTTGCCAAAATAGGATTGCATTAGTACATTCCTTGTCACGGGTCTTTAGAGTACGGAGAGGTCTTGCTGACATAGGGCCACGCGCTTCGAACGCGAGCTCGCTGTTTTACGTATTTCTTGAGCCATTACGGCCGGCCTGCTTTAGTGGAGAAACTGATCCTTGACGTAGTGCACCGTCTTCTCCAACGTGCGCGCCATATCGGGATGAGTTAACTGATACTTGCGTTCCAATTGCTCGCTATCACTCATGTCGAAGCGCTGCGTCTGGATGAAGTCCAATGACTCGTCGCTGATCGCAAATCGTGCTGCCAGCCCGGGAATCGTCAAAAGCCACCTGAGCAACCTTATCGGTACATGCCGGCGGGGCGCCTTGACCTCCAGCGTTTTTGCGATCTGCTCAAGCATCCCCTGCAGGCTCAATGTGTATTCATAGAGCGCCAGCGCCTGCCGGTTGGCCATCGAGGGATCGAACGCCACATAGGTCATCATCGCCACCAGGTAGTCAACGCTGACTAATGGCAACCAGTGCCTGGGGGAACCGGGGACCGCTTTGAACCGACCTTGTGCCAGATTTCGAATGAGTGCGACCAGAGGTTGTCCCTCCAGTATGTGCCCACTCTCGCTGTGGCCACACACCGTAGCAGGATGAACGATCGTGTAGTCCGCGCCCGCATCCTGCATATAACGGATGACTGCAAAATGTGACTCGATCTTGCTTCCTTCGTAACCACCTACACGGCCGTAGACTTTGTGCCAACTTGTGTTTTCAGGGCACTCTATATCAACACCGATACTGGCAAGGTGGTTAAGGTTTTTCAGCATAAAGCCGCCCACCATCAGCAATCGGATGCTCTGGCTCGCCGCAAGCTTGGCGACCCTCAGCGCCCCAAGCACATTGACTGATTGGGCGCGCTCCATTGTCAGCCCCCAGGAAAACTCCGCTGCGAGGTGGAAGATCACAGAGGTCGAAGACACGCACTGCTTGTCCGCTTCGCTGAGCCCAAGCCCCTCTATGCTGATGTCGCCCTCAACGGCATGGATATAGGCGGGATTACCACCCAGTTGACCTACCTGTTTTCTAAGACGCTCAATGTTGCCAGGGGTGCGCATAAGCACCCAGGTCTTGTACCCTGCAGCAGTAAGACGGGCCAGTAAATGTTGCCCCACAAATCCACTGCCGCCTGTGACGAAGCATTCCACGCTCATGCCTGATCCCTTGTTTGGATAATGGGTGCAGGCTAAGGTGTAGAGCACGCTCTACAGTCAAGGAGTTTTTAGTGTGAACGTTGGAGAATTAGAGCGCCGCAGTGGCGTCGGTCGGCATACATTGCGCTATTACGAACAGCTCGGGCTTATCGTGGCACAACGACAAGCCAACAATTACCGCAGTTACAGCGATCAGACGGTTGTTGACCTGGCCTTTATTCAGAGCGCCCAGAGTGGCGGTTTTTCCCTCGCTGAGATTGGAGAAATTCTTGCAGCCAAGCGAGGCAATAAGATCGATTGCGCGCAAGGCGCAGCTTTAGTTGCCAGCAAGATGGTCGAAATTCAAGCGAAAATCGCCACCCTTCAAGCCGCTTATGTCTTTCTGAACGCAGAGCATGCGAAGCTTGAAGCCAGTGCCATTGCCAACGGTCTGATTACTCCCTTAGCTGCACATCTGCATGCCTCTACGCCATAACCTCCCGGCAAGGCCATTCGCAAGACCAGTTGCTTCCAGGCCTTCACAGGCCTGCCGGGAAACCTTGCGGCCAATCAGCCAATTACTGCCGGTGTCGAATGGTCGCTATGGGTCGGATAGCGACGGTCATACCTCGACCGCCGCTGTAAGTTGTCAGACCTCCGTCTGCTCCGCCATCTCCAATGCGTCATCGACCTCAATGCCCAGGTATAGCTTTTACCCAAGCTTTGACGATTCGGGCGTATTGCCGGGTAGAGAGTTGCAGTGAGGCGTGTAGCCGGCTTGGAAAAAGGCAATCCTCGCTATGGAGATGGGCTTGATGTATCCAGGCCTCCAGAGCCACCCGCGTTTGCTCAGTAATCTCAAACTGCACGGGGCGCTGGGTTTTCTGCTGCATCACTATTGCTCGCGATGACACGTGCTCCCCATGCGCAACGTCGCGTACACGAAGCTTGGTCAAATCGCAGGCTCGTAGCTTGCTGTCGATGGCCAGATCGAAGAGAGCTAAATCACGAGTTTCCTCCGCGATTTGGAGCCTTACCCGAATGGCCCAGATATCTTTGAGTCGGAGCGGGGCTTTCTGCCCGACCAATTTTCCTTTGTTCCAAGGTTGATGGCTGCCGGTCGTAATGGTGTTCATGGCTTGTCCTCCACGTGAGGGAGGACAAGGATGGTCATTCCGATCCAGGGGCGCTAACCGACCCAAAGCTACCCGAGGGACAGTCAGCAGTGCTGACCTAAGCAGACATTTCGTCTTATGTCTCAATCATTCATGATGCTGCTCTGGAAAGTGCGAAAGTTAATAAATTTATGTTTGATCAATACTTGAAACGATGGGAGCTGACCATCGACGGTGATGCTTTCGCCTCGCTGAATGGACATCTACTGCCCGTTCGCCACCACGGCCTGCCAGCCATGCTCAAAATCTCGCAAGCGCTAGAAGAGCAAGCAGGCAACCTGCTTATGGCTTGGTGGGACGGTGAAGGAGCAGCTCCCGTGCTGGCACATGACGGTGAGGCCTTACTCATGGAGCGGGCGAACGGCTCGGTCTCCCTTGGGCACATGGTGAGCTGCGGCCAGGACGACGAGGCTACTCGTATTATCTGTGCGGTGGTCCGCCGCCTCCACATCCCTCGTACAAAACCGCTACCTGCTTTGGTCCCCCTGGTTAAACGGTTCGAAGCCTTATGGAGCGCAGCGGCAACGCACAGAGGTGTATTTGAACAAAGCGCAGAAACCGCCCGCCAACTTTTTAGGTGCCCTCGCGAAGTCACGGTACTGCATGGCGATATCCATCACGGAAATGTCTTGGACTTTGGCCCCAAGGGATGGCTCGCTATCGATCCTAAGGGACTGTACGGTGAGCGCGGCTTCGATTACGCGAATATTTTCTGCAATCCGGATATCAAAAGCGCTTTGGCTCCAGGTTGTTTCGAGCGCCGTATAGGGGTCGTGGCACAAGCTTCCGAAATTGATCGCCGCAGGTTGTTGCAATGGGTGCTCGCCTGGACCGGGTTGTCAGCAGCCTGGATGCTCGAGGACGACATTGATCCGAATGTACCCCTTGAGGTGGCGAAGCTTGCAGCGTTGGCGCTCGGTTTGTGAGTTTTACGGTAGGGCGAGGCCAGTGACGTTTCACAAATCAGAGAGCGGTCGACACAGGAAAGCCCTGTACTGATAATCAACGTCTCACAGGGATGCCCAGGAACGAATGTCATGGACTGTCTTCCGACGCTGATCACCGATCGGCTGGTTCTCACCCCTCTCCAATTGGAGGATTCACCCATCATTCAGGAGCTATTCCCCTGCTGGGAGGTGGTTCGCTACCTGGATCGTCGTGTCCCATGGCCGTATCCAGAAGACGGGGCGCTGGTTTATGTCCGAGATATCGCCCTGCCTGCTATGGCAGCAGGTCGTGAAAGGCACTGGATGATCCGCATGCGCAGCGATGCTGGCTGCACCCTGGGTAGCATCAGTTTGTATGATCAG
Source organism: Pseudomonas sp. NBRC 111140 (assembly GCF_001320885.1). NCBI lineage: Bacteria > Pseudomonadati > Pseudomonadota > Gammaproteobacteria > Pseudomonadales > Pseudomonadaceae > Pseudomonas > Pseudomonas sp. NBRC 111140. Next base: position 116,867 of record NZ_BCBQ01000002.1, on the reverse strand, counting down.
CCTGGAAACAACAGAGGCTTCTGGCTCGCACCACAGTGGTGGGGAAAGGGCTACATGCGTGAGGCATGCCGGATTATCAATGCCTATTGGTTCGAGACACTGTCGCGTCCGGTCATGCAGGTTCCCAAAGCTGTTGCCAACGACGCATCTCGCAGGGTCTCGAAACATGAGGGTATGCGCTTGGTAGACGTGCGGGCAGGAGAATTTGTATCTGGACTGATGGAGGTCGAAATATGGGAGATGACTCGTGCTGACTGGTTAGAAAGGTCAATTGCCGGCCGCTAGTTTTTATGCACTCAGTCGCCGCCAGCTGAGCAGTTGGGTGACGGTCTGATTGATGGGGATAGACCACTCGCGCGAATGCCAGTCATAGGTCGATTCCGTGATGCCATAAGTGGTGGTGCAGCCTTGGCGAGTGATGCAACCCGTGCCACCGCAGCGGCGTTAAAGAACGGGTGCAAAACGTAAGCATTTTCCCGATTGTCCAGAAAACCTCACCTACACTGCTTCAAGTTCGATGAAGGCGGCCATGCTGCAAAGCAGCGGCCTACCGGCAGTCTCTTGCCCACAGGAGATCCTCATGGATGCCATTGATGGATTGATGACTCGGATGGTCACCTGTCTGAAGCCTTGCCTGCTAGTCACAGCCATTGCCGCTTGTACTGTCGTCACCGCGCAGGCAGCAACCGAACCCTTGGGCGGGCAACCCCCAGCGGGAGCCACCCCTTCGGTGAAGGACTTCGACTACCAGATCAAGTACCAGCGTGCGTTCGAAGCCATCCTCTGGAACATGCCGGCGATTGCCATCTATTCCTTCCGCCGTGCTGCCGAAAAGGATCTTGGCTACAAGGACAATGACATCATTGCCTACTCGGCAACGGCTAGCCCACAACTTGAAGCCATTACTGCCAATAGCACCACGCCTTACATCGCAGCCTACACGGACCTGCGCAAAGGCCCTGTGGTGCTGGAAATCCCGGCAGCCTCTGCGGACGGTAGCCTTTATGGCCAGGTGGTGGATGCCTGGCAACTCACCATCGCCGATGTAGGCCCGGCAGGGCTCGACAAAGGCAAAGGTGGCAAGTACCTGTTCACGGCACCTGATTACAAGGGTGAGGTACCCAAGGGTTATATCCATGTGGCCTCGCCTAACTACCGTATCGCCCTGGCGTTTCGCTCGGTGCCGCCCGCGGGCAAGACCGCCAAGGACGCCTACGAATACGCCAAGCGCCTGCGCATGTATTACCTGGCTGAAGCCAAGTCGCCACCGCAGCAGAAGTTCATCGACCCAGCCCATGAGCGCTACCCGACGCTGCCGTTCTACGACGAACGTCACTTCGAAGACATGCACGCGATCATGAGCGTGGAGCCAGTGCGCGAACACGACAAGGTCATGATGGGCATGCTGTCGTCCCTGGGCATCGTCAAGGGCAAACCTTTCGCACCGGACGAAACCGCCAAGAAGGCCATGCACCAGGCCGCCATCGATGCCTGGTTCTTCCTCCAGCAATGGTTCGACACCGAGATGTCCAAGCGCGTGTACTGGCCGGATCGGCACTACGTCTCGCTGTTGCAGCCGGATGCCAACCACAAGTTCACGTTCATCTACGATGATCGCATCGACCTGCTCGAACGGGCAGCGGAGTACTTCTGGTGCACCTACATGCCTAAAGTCCTCAGCGCCTCGCCGGCGACGTCGTACCAGATGGCGATGGCCGACAAGGACGGCAAACCACTGGAAGCCGGCCAGCTCTACAAGCTCGATGTACCCAAGGACATGCCGGTCAAGCAGTTCTGGGCGCTGACCGTATATGACCGCGCCACGTTCTCGTTCATCTACAGCGACAGCAACCGCACCACGTTGTCGTCGTTCGACGTTGACAAGATGAAGAAGAATGCCGATGGCGGCGTGACGATCTATGTCGGGCCGACGGCCCCGCAAGGCGAGGAAGCCAACTGGATTCCCACCTCCGGCAAGCGCCCATTGCCGGCCATGCGCTTCTACGGTCCCACCGAAGCGTTCAACAACAAGACTTTCAAGTTGCCCGACTTCGAACGGGTAATCCCCTGAGCACTGCCTACAACCTTGGAAAACCAAACCACAGGGGCTGGCCCGCTGGCCCAAGGAGACTTGATGAAACCCATGGTGCTTGGAGCAGCCCTGCTTTCGCTTGCCGTGCCGGCCTTCGCACAGATCCCCGACAAGCTGGCGGAAGATGCCTACATCTATGGTTACTCCATGGACGAGGCCTACAAGTTCTTCTATGAGACGGCAGTCAAGACCAACACGCCGCTCAATCGCTTTCAGAACATCCGCCACCTGGCCGATGACACCTACGTCGATCACCCGACCATCAACAATGACACGCTGCACTTGATGGGCTGGCTGGATATCGCCGCAGAACCCGTGATCGTCAGCGTTCCGGACATGGAAAAAGGTCGTTACTGGATCCTGCACACCATGGACATGGGCCATTACACGACGTCCATGATCGGCTCCCGCACGCGGGACACCAAAGGCGGCCACTTCATGTTCGCCTCACCCCAGTGGAAGGGCACGGTGCCCGATAGTGTCACCGAAGTGATCCGTGTCGAGTCCAACCTGGTTAAATTGATGGGCAGGATCATGTCCACCGGGCCTGAGGACCAGAAAAAGGCGCTTGCCTACATGGATGACTGGAACGTCCGTACGCTTTCGGCCTACCTGGGCGAGCCCGGCCCAAAAGCCAAGCAGCGCACTTACCCCGACCCAGCCAAGACCAATTGGCTGCAACGGGTGAACTTCGTGCTGTGTGACGGCAACATGGGCCAGGCCGACAAGAAATGGCTCGACCAGTACAAGTCAGTCGGCGTCGAACCCTGCAAAGAAAACTTCACCAAGGAGCAGCTGGCAGCTGCGAAGAAGGGTGAGGAACTGGGCATGAAGCACATCAAGGACCTCGCTCCGAAGATGACCGACGCCGGCAAGCTGCTGGGCACCCGCGAGCAGTTGGGTGACGGCCCCCGTGACCTGTTCGCCGAGGGCACCTACATCGGCCAGTGGGGGCTGCCCCCAGATGAAAGTATCTACCTGCGCACCGAGACCGCTGCCGACGGTAAGCCGATCAATGGTGCCAATGGTAAGTCGTACGCCATGCACTTCAAGGCGCCCGAGGTCAGCCAGTTCTGGTCCTTTACCGTCTACGCCTCAGACAACCGCCTGATGGCCCACAACGCCATCAATCGCCATAGCCGCGGCGACCGCACACTCAAACCGGATGCCAATGGCGAATACACCATTGAGCTGAGCGCCAAGGGTGAAGAGAGCAACCCCAATTACCTGCCAATTCCCGAAAAGGATGCCTACATTGTCTTGAGGTTGTATGGCCCGAGCAAGGCAGTGCAAGGCGGCGGGTACAAGTTCCCGCCCGTCGAAGTGACCTCGCACTGATTCGTGCGGAGGGTATTGCATTCTCTGGTAAAGGCTTCTGAGGGTGCGCTCAGGAGCCGTTGAGTTACGCAGACGTCTTCGGGCCTGCCCCTTTCACACCTTGATTGCTCCCTTGACGCAAAAGAAACTTTTTCTAAACACGCAAATTAACCCCCGCCCCAGCTGACTGCTGGAGGCGTCTTGTGTGATCAGGGTTAGCCGTTATCAACCCAGAGCTGCCGGTCAGCAAGGATAGCATCAGGCCAGAACGCTGGAAGACGCTGTGCGTACGCACCGCAAGAGCATGCACCACTGCAATCATCAGGTGCTGGTGCGAAGCCACCTAGCGCGTGCAAGATACTTTCAGCACAGGCAGGGGCCAACATTATCTTCCGGGCAGCTTTTACAACACAGGCGCTACGATGAAAGAACACGCATACGCTGTTACCGTAAACTGGACGGGAAACACGGGTGAAGGTACTTCCAGCTATACGTCCTACCAGAGGGACTTCACTGTAGAAGGCCTGGGCAAGCCACAAATCCTCGGCTGCGCCGACCCGGCCTTTCGCGGCAATTCCAATCGTTGGAACCCAGAAGACATGTTGCTGGCCTCGATCTCGGCCTGCCATAAACTGTGGTATCTCCATTTGTGTGCGGTCAACAATGTGAACGTGCTGGAGTACGTCGACTACCCAGTGGCCCGGATGGTTGAGGGCGATGCACAGCAAAAGGGGCATTTCAAGGACGCAGAGTTGCGGCCTCAGATCGTCATCAGCAGCCAATCGGATATCGACCTCGCGATGCGTCTGCATGACGATGCTCATCATGAGTGCTTCATTGCCAACTCGGTCAACTTCCCCATCAAATGCAGGGCTGTCATTCACCATCAGCGCTAGATTCCCAGTGGGTCAGCAAGCTGGCGCATGCCACCGTGCCCGGTATCGCGCCAAGCAACGTTAATGCAGCGCTAATCGACTTCGCTTACACTCGCCGCATGAACCGCTTCTTGCGACTGGTTACCCTCTTCTTGCTGGTTATCGCGCTTCCTTTCAACGGGATGGCGGGTATCGACTCACCTATAGAACCGTGCCCCATGCAGGCCATGGGTATGCAAATGATGGCCGGCATGGCGCACGACTGCTGCCAGGAGCAAGATCAGGGCAAGTCCTCCCATCACGACACCAAAACCTGCAAGGTCGGCCAGGAATGTCGAACGGCGACTGCGCTCCAGGTCAGCATGCTGGAGCCTGTGTTGACCTTCGCTACCTCGCACCCTGCCGATACCTATACCGAAAGCCTGGTAGCCAGCGCCCAGCCTGACCACTGGCGCCCTCCTCGGGCCTGATTCCTTCGTAAACCTCACACGATTGTTCTGCCTTGGCGGCCGAACGATGGCATGCGCGTGCGCGCTGGTTTTTTCGAGGAATCATGCTCATGACTCCCCTACGTTTGCATTCAGGACGGACGCTTGCGCTCGGCCTGGTAATCCTGCTGCCGACGCTATCGGCGCAGGCCGCTTCATTTTCATTGGACGATGCGCTGCAACTGGCAGAGCGCAATGCCCCTTCGCTTCAGGCACGCCAGGAGCAGGTGTCGGCGACACGCAGCGCGATCCTGCCTGCGGGTGAACTGCCCGACCCTCGGCTGAATCTCGGGCTGCAGAACCTGCCGGTGGACGGCAGTGATCGCTGGAGCACAAGCCGAGACTTCATGACCATGCAGGTGGTTGGCCTGTCCCAGGACGTGCCCAACAGAGACAAACGCAAGGCACGGGTCGAAACCGCGCGGGCAGCGGTTGAACGCGCCGATGCCGAGGTGGTTCTGGAGCGTCAAAACGTACGCGCAGCGACGGCACAGGCGTGGCTGGCGGCCTACACGGTGCAGCGAAAGCTGCAGCAATTCGACGAATTCTACAAAGAGAATCAGCTGCTGACTTCGGCCGTCCACGCCCGCCTGGCCGGCGGAGGCGGTGCAGCAACCGATGCACTTGCTCCAAACCAGGAAATGGCTCAGTTGGACGCGCAGAAAGACCTGCTGCTAAGCCAGGCGAGCCAGGCGCGAGCCGCCCTCAAACGCTGGACCGGCCAGGACGCAGATGTGCAAGCACGCGCATTTCCTCAGTGGGCGGTAAATGCAACTGACTACCTGCATGCGCTACACGCCCACCCTGCGCTGGCGGTTTATGGCGCCATGAGCCGAGAAGCCGAAGCCCAGGTGCATCAGGCGCAAGCCGAGAAGAAGTCTGACTGGGGTTGGCAACTGGACTACCAACGGCGCGGGCCGGCATTCAGCAACATGGTGAGTGTGCAGGTCAGTTTTCAATTGCCCTTGTTCACAGGCTCTCGGCAAGACCCGATGATCGCCGCCCGGCGTGCACAAGTGCGCCAGCTGGAGGACGAGCAAGACGCGGCCCTGCGGGAGCATACCGCGCAGCTGGAGGCAGACATGGCTGAATACCAGCGCCTGCAGCGTGCAGTGGCGCGAAGCCGAGACACCCTGCTACCGCTCGCCGAGGCACGCGTGCGTTTGGCATTGGCAGATTACCGAGCAGGCAAATCGGCCTTGAGTGAAGTGCTCGCGGCGCGGCGGCAACGGGTAGACGCGCGGTTACAGGACTTAGACCTGCAAGGCCAACTGGCAGCGACAGCGGCACGTTTGCATTTCGCGTACGGCGAGGTTCGGGCATGAAAAGTACGTCTATCGGTCTGATCGCAGCCGTTGCATTGGCTCTGGGTGGCAGTGCGGGCTATTGGTTGGCAGCACGCGGGCAAAGTGCCAAGGCGCCGAGTTCAGAGGAGCAAAAGGCACTTTACTGGTACGACCCGATGTACCCGCAGCAACACTTTTCCGCACCAGGCAAGTCGCCCTTCATGGATATGCAGCTGGTGCCGAAATACGCGGGAGGCACCCTGGATGACACACGGCCCGCTGTGCAGATTACGCCAGGTATCCAGCAGAACCTTGGGGTCAGGCTGGCGACAGTTACCCAGGGTCGCCTTGAGCGCACACTGCAGGTCAGCGGCGTACTGGCCTTCGACGAGCGCGACTTCAGTGTGCTGCAAGCGCGAACCGCAGGGTTCGTCGAACGCACTTACGGGCGCGCCACAGGTGATGCAGTGACCAAGGGGGCACCGCTGGCCGATGTACTTGCGCCAGAATGGGTAGGGTTGCAAGAAGAGTTTCTGGCGCTGCGCCGTTCGGGTGATGCCGGCCTGCAGGCAGCCGCCCGCCAGCGCCTGTTGCTGGCGGGAATGCCGGCGACGTTGATTGACCGGGTCGCACGCAGTGGCAAGGTGCAGGCCCTGGTGACATTGGTTGCCCCCACCGCCGGTGTCATCCAGGCGCTGGAGCTACGCCCAGGCATGACCGTACTACCTGGCGCTACCCTGGCGCGCATCAACGGTGTGACCAACGTCTGGCTTGAGGCAGCAGTACCTGAAGCTCAGGCTCAGGGCTTGCGTGAAGGCTTGGCAGTGCAAGCCGAACTGCCCGCCTATCCCGGCCATGCATTGACCGGCAAGCTGACAGCGCTGCTGGCCGATGCGGACCTGCAAAGCCGTACCTTGCGGCTGCGCATCGAGCTGCCCAACCTCGAGGGTCGATTGCGCCCTGGCATGACCGCCCAGGTCACCCTGCATCCAGTTGGGCAAGCCGATGACAGCTTGCTGATACCTGCCGAGGCCGTGATCCGTACCGGTAAACGCAATGTGGTGATGCTTGCCGAAGATCAAAGCCACTTCCGCCCGATCGAAGTGGTACTGGGCCAGGAAAGCGGCGGCCAGGTCGCCGTGCTGCAAGGGCTGCAGGCAGGCCAGCGGGTAGTGGCGTCGGGGCAATTTCTTATTGACTCCGAGGCCAGCCTCAAGGGCATCGAGGCTGCAACTGCGCAAGAGACCCCACTGGTACCTGCACAACCGCCGCTGCACGAGGCAGACGGGCAAATTGTGCAGATAGACGGCAAGCAGCTCACCATCGCCCATGGCCCTTTCATCACCTTGGGCATGCCTGGAATGACCATGACCTTCCCGGTGGCCGACTCCGTGATGCTCGCCGGGCTGAAAGTGGGTAGTCGCATTCACTTTGGTATCCGCGAACGTGACGAAGGCATGGTGATCGAGCAGATCGGTGCGCAGGAGAGTCAGCCATGATTGCGCAACTGATACGCTGGTCGGTGGGCAACCGGGTGCTGGTTCTGTTCGCCACGTTGTTTTTGGTGGCCTGGGGCGTGCTCTCGGTGCGTAGCCTGCCAATCGACGCGTTGCCGGACTTGTCGGACGTGCAAGTCATCATTCGCACCTCCTACCCTGGGCAAGCGCCACAGATTGTGGAAAACCAGGTGACCTACCCACTGACCACCACCATGCTCTCAGTGCCTGGCGCCAAGACAGTGCGCGGCTTCTCGGCCTTTGGCGACAGCTTCGTCTACGTGTTGTTCGAGGATGGCACCGACCTCTACTGGGCACGCTCGCGGGTCCTGGAGTATCTGAGCCAGGTGCAATCGCGCCTGCCTGCGTCGGCCAAACCCATACTCGGGCCAGATGCCACAGGTGTGGGCTGGATTTATCAATACGCGCTGGTCGACCGCCGTGGTGGTCATGACCTGGCGCAACTGCGCAGCCTGCAGGATTGGTTCTTGCGCTTCGAGCTCAAGACCCTGCCTGATGTCGCCGAAGTGGCGAGTATCGGCGGCATGGTCAAGCAGTACCAAGTGGTGCTCGACCCGTTGCGCCTGGCCACGCTTGGCATTACCCAAGCGCAGGTGACGGATGCCATCGCCAAGGCCAACCAGGAAACCGGCGGGGGTGTCCTTGAGCAAGGTGAGGCGCAATTCATGGTTCGTGCTTCGGGTTACCTGAAGACACTCGATGATTTGCGCGCCATCCCCCTGCGTCTGGCCACCAATGGCGCACCAGTAACGCTTGGCGATGTCGCCACCGTACAGCTTGGGCCAGAGGCGCGCAGAGGGATTGGTGAACTGGATGGCCAGGGCGAGGCCGTGGGTGGTGTGGTCATTTTGCGCAGCGGCAAAAACGCAAGGGAAGCCATTGCCCGCGTCAAGGAAAAACTCGAAGCGTTGAAGAAGGGCCTGCCCGCCGGGGTGGAGCTGGTCACCACCTATGATCGCAGCCAATTGATCGACCGCGCCGTGGACAACCTGAGCCAAAAACTGCTCGAAGAGTTCATCGTGGTCGCACTGGTGTGCGCGGCGTTTCTCTGGCACCTGCGTTCATCACTGGTGGCGATCGTCTCCCTGCCAGTGGGGGTGCTGATTGCACTGATCGTCATGCGCCATCAGGGGATGAACGCCAACATCATGTCACTTGGCGGCATCGCTATCGCTATCGGTGCAATGGTCGACGCGGCAGTGGTAATGATCGAAAACGCACACAAGCATGTCGAGGCCTGGCATGCCCGCAACCCGGGGGGCCAGCTGCAGGGCGAACAACACTGGAAGGTCATGACCGAGGCGGCAGTCGAGGTGGGGCCGGCCCTGTTCTTCAGCCTGATGATCATCACACTGTCGTTCGTTCCGGTCTTTACCTTGCAGGCCCAGGAAGGACGGTTGTTCGCACCGTTGGCGTTCACCAAGACCTACGCCATGGCTGCTGCCGCAGGGCTGGCGGTGACGCTGGTACCGGTGCTGATGGGCTACTGGATTCGCGGCCCGCTGCCAGCGGAGGCGCGCAACCCGCTTAACCGCGGGCTGATTCGGCTGTATCGCCCCGCGCTGGAGGTTGTGTTACGCCGACCACGCATGACGCTGATGGGTGCACTGCTGATCCTCCTCAGCAGCCTGTGGCCATTGAACCATTTAGGCGGGGAGTTTCTACCGCCGTTGGACGAGGGCGACCTGCTGTACATGCCCTCTGCGCTTCCTGGGTTATCCACCCAAAAAGCTTCACAGTTGCTGCAGCGCACCGACCAGCTGATTCGGACCGTGCCCGAGGTGGCCAGCGTATTTGGCAAAGCCGGGCGCGCCGAATCGGCGACCGACCCCGCGCCGCTGGAGATGTTCGAAACCATCGTGCGCCTGAAGCCGAAAGACCAGTGGCGACCGGGTATGACCAGCGAGAAGCTGATTGAAGAGCTCGACCGGACAGTTCAGGTACCAGGGCTGACCAACATCTGGATTCCGCCCATTCGAAACCGGATCGACATGTTGGCTACCGGCATAAAGAGCCCCATTGGCGTGAAAGTGGCTGGCAGCGACCCCGGGCTGATCGATCGCGTGACACTGGCCGTCGAGCGGGCAGCGAAAACGGTGCCCGGCGTGACCTCGGCATTGGCTGAGCGCTTGACTGGCGGGCGCTACATCGACCTCGATATCGACCGTCAGGCGGCAGCGCGCCACGGCCTGAACATCGCAGACGTGCAAGCCATTGTTGCCGGAGCCATCGGTGGTGAAACCATTGGCGAAACGGTTGAAGGGTTGGCGCGCTATCCCATCAGCGTAAGGTACCCACGGGAATGGCGAGACTCCGCCGATGCACTGCGTCAGTTGCCGATCTACACAGCCCAGGGCGGGCAGATCACCCTTGGTACCGTCGCACAGGTGCGCATCACCGATGGTCCACCGATGCTCAAGAGCGAGAACGCCCGCCCTTCGGGCTGGGTTTACATCGACGTACGCGGTCGTGATCTGTCGTCCGTGGTGGCCGACCTGCGCCAAGTGGTAGAGCGCGAGGTGAAGCTTGAACCCGGCATGAGCCTCAGCTACTCCGGCCAGTTCGAGTATCTGGAGCGTGCCAATGCTCGCCTGACGTGGGTGGTACCGGCAACGCTGGCGATCATTTTCGTTCTGCTTTACCTCACCTTCGGCCGTATGGAAGAAGCGCTGCTGATCATGGGTACCTTGCCCTTCGCCCTCACCGGTGGTGTGTGGTTGCTTTATCTGATGGGTTTCAACCTGTCGGTGGCCACGGGTGTCGGCTTCATCGCCTTGGCAGGGGTGGCCGCGGAGTTCGGCGTCATCATGCTGCTCTACCTGAACAACGCCTGGGCCGAGCGCCTAGCCAAAGGCGAGCACACGCAAGCAGCGCTGCTGGACGCGATTGGCGAGGGTGCCGTGCATCGTATTCGCCCCAAAGCCATGACCGTGGCGGTAATTGTCGCAGGGCTGCTGCCGATTCTCTGGAGCGACGGCACCGGCAGCGAAGTGATGGCGCGAATCGCTGTACCGATGGTGGGCGGCATGCTGACTGCACCCTTGCTCTCGCTGTTCGTCATCCCCGCAGCGTACTGGATGATCCGACGCCGACAGGTTGACGGCTTGAAGGTAGGGGCAAGGTGAGGTTCGATTTCCCTATGGAGGGGAGCGCTGCGACGATCGAAGACATCCGCAAGCACTAACCCTCCGGTTGCTCATCCTGTTTGCCAGAACCCAGCAAACAGGATGAGTTTCAAGTGACCTTTGGGTGCAGTCCACGCAGGTGTCGGTCATCTGCACGGCCTGGCAACCGGCTAGGAAAGCCCATTGAGCATGTCCTGAACCTGTTGCGTCGCCTGGCGGGTACTTCGCGCGAGTTTCTTCACTTCATCGGCAACCACCGAAAACCCTCGCCCCACCTCGCCCGCCCTGGCGGCCTCGATGGCCGCATTCAACGCCAGAAGGTTGGTCTGCTCGGCGATACTTCGAATGACGCTGATCATCTGTGCGATACGCTCGTAGCTGGCTTGATTCTGCTGGCGCATCTGCGCTTGGCTGGCCTGGACACTGCGCTCATCGCTGATATCCCGCACAGCCCCGATCACGCGCACCAGCCGCCCTTGCTCGTTTCGCACTGCGCGCCCTCGCTCGCGGCACCAGATATAACCCCGCTGCTTGTGGCGCATGCGGTATTCGAACACGTACTCCGCCGCCTCAACCGGCGCGATGATCGCGGCATCGAAGACGCTCATGATGCCCGGCAGGTCGTCTGGATGAGTGATGTCGACCTGAGATTGCCAGCCATCAGGCAACTCTTCGGATGTATAGCCCATCAGGCAGCGGAACTGGTCGGAAAACCGCATGTGACTGGACGGGTGCCCGACATCGCCATGGGCTACCGAGATATCCCACACCCCTTCGGTAAGCGTGGTCTGCACCAACGCCCAAAGCTGCTGTTGATCCAGTAATACCTGCGCCTGCTGCGCAAGCTCGACACGTCGTGCGTCCAGTTCACGATTGCGCTCGACAAGGCCAGCTTCACGCAGCTCCGCTGCTCGCAAGCTAGCGCGAGCGGCCTCCAGTTCTACCTCTCGGGCTCCCAGCGACACTTCCAGCCGGCGCAACGCCAAAGCACTCTGCTGGCGCTGCGCAACCACCTCGCTCAAACCTTGCAGCACCTCGGGACAACGCGCGAGCAGCGGGTACTCAAAGCGCTGTGGCACCTGCCCCGCTTGGGCCTGGGCCAGTGCCTGGGAAAACGCCTGCATCCAGTGGACTTTCCTGAAAAACATGCACCCGCTCCTGCTGTGGTTTTCGACGTACAGGCGTACGCGCTCTGGACGTCATACAAAAAAACGCCGGCGGGAGGCCGGCGCTCAAATGCAGTACGTATGAAGTAAGAGATCGCCTGGTGAGGCAGCGCCACTATCCTCTACTGCCAGCCCCTATTGCTTGCTTGAACCTGCCAGCCAGCTTGTCCCTGCGTGACTTTCATGCGGTCCACCAGAGCATGCGCATTTGGCGACATGCACCGTGCATCAGCTAATTGCACGCATACTCATGAAGACATGTCCGCCATCGCCGCTTCAGGAGGTTGCCACCATGCTTGACCGGGTCATGGATGCACTGCGAGACAATCCCGAAATCGCTGTATTTCTCGCCATTGCCCTGGGCATCCTGCTCGGCCGTATCAAGCTGGGCAGTTTCCATCTGGGTTCTGTCGCTGGCGCACTGCTGATGGGGCTGCTGATTGGTCAGATCGGCCTGCAAGTGCCCCACGAACTGAAATCGGTATTCTTCGCCTTGTTCATCTATGCGGTCGGCTTCAAGAGTGGGCCGGAATTCTTCGGCAGCCTCAACCGCGGCACGTTCAAGCTGGTCATTCTCTCGCTGGTGCTGTGCGGCACTGCCCTGGCAGTGATTCTGGCGATGAACGCGCTGTACGGCTTCGATGCAGGCTTTACCGCAGGCCTGGGCGCCGGCGCCCTGACGGACACGGCGATCATGGGCACGGCCAGCAGCGCGATCGGCCAATTACCGCTGGACGCGGCAGCCAAGGCCGAGCTCAACAGCCACATGGCTGTAGCCTATGCGATCACCTATGTATTCGGCACCGTCGGGCTGATCGTCTTCGTCGGCAGCCTGGCGCCACGCCTGCTCGGGGTGGACTTGCGCAGCAGCGCCCAGGCGCTGGAGCGTGAACTGGGCATTGAACGCAATGAAGACGCCATCAGCATCCCTTATACCCGCATCGTCGTGCGCGCCCATCGGCTCACGGCCGCCCATGCAGCCGGCACAACCATCGCCGATGTGGAGGCGCTGCACCCGGCGCTGAGCATCGAACGCGTCACCCGCGCCGGGCAACACCTGGAGCGCGACCCGGCATTGCGCCTTGAACGTGACGACATCCTGGGCATATACGCCCTGCGCGATGCTGTGAGCGATCTGCACGGCTGGATAGGCCCGGAAGTGGATCACCCGCAAAGCCTGTCGTTCGCCACCCGCAGCGCCGACATCGTGCTGACCAGCCGCCACCTGGCCGGTCGCAGCCTGCATCAGGTGAAGGCCGCACTTACCGGTTCCGAGCGCATGGGTTGCTTTCTCACGGGCATCACCCGTCAAGGCCTGCCCCTGCCCCTTTTGCCGGAAACCATTCTGCGTCGGGGCGATGTCATCAGCCTTACTGGGCGAGCCAGCAGTGTTGACGCATTGGCCGCGCAACTGGGCCGGATCCGACACGCCAGCTACCGCAGCGATATCGCCATCCATGCGCTGGGCCTGGTTGCCGGTTCACTGGTGGGGCTGCTGTCTACTCACATCGGCATGATTCCAGTGGAACTCGGCATCGGCGGTGGCGTGTTGCTAGCCGGGCTGTTGATCGGTTGGTACAACTCGCGACATCCCGATCTCGGCGCCCTGCCACCTGCCGCACAGTGGGCGTTTTCCGAGTTTGGCCTGACCGCCTTCGGCGCGGTCGTGGGCTTGCTGGCCGGGCCGGCGGCGCTGACGGCGGTCAGGGAACAAGGCATGGCACTGTTGCTGGCAGGCGCACTGGTGACCCTCATTCCGCCGCTGGTCACACTCTACGTTGGCCGCTACGTGCTGCGCTTGCATCCGATGATCCTGTTGGGCGCGCTGGCCGGAGCACAGACCGAAGCGGCCTCGATGAACAAGATCATCGAGCAGTCGGGAAGCAATACCCCAGTCATCGGTTTCACCGTCTGCTATGCCGTCTCCAATGTGCTGCTCGCAGTATGTGGCCCGATCATCATCGCGTTTGCCTGACGCCTCGACTTGCCCGCCGGCAAGTGTCGTCTAAAGTACTCACTCACAGTGCCAGCAGCTGCTTCTCATTCAGAATGTGAAATTGTCGTGAAAAGAGTGTGCCCGGCGCCAGCTGCCTGATTTCAACATGGCTACCCTGCTTCTACTACGCCTCAACGTTCGCTGGTAGTTGCCATAAAACGGTACAGCGCTTCAGTCACAAGGAGCGTCTGATGGAATCGTTGTACTGCCTGCGCCGCTCAGCAGCCCTGTTGCTTTGCACGGCATCCTTGTTCGGCAATGCGGCCTGGGCTGGTGGCATCCTCATCTATGAAGCCGGCCAGGAGGGCAACGGCCTGGCCAATGCCGGGTCTGCCGCACTGGCCACCGACCCCAGCGTGCTGATGAGCAACCCGGCGGGCATCACCCGGCTCAAAGGCACTCAGATTAGCGCCAACGCCCAGGTCATTCTTGGCGACCTGCGTTTTTCCCGCGACGCCGGCAACCAGTTCGACGGCAACGAAGGCGGCAATGCGCTGCAATACCTGCCCGGTACCAGCCTGTTCATCAGCCACCAGCTCGACGATCGCTCTGCCATCGGTTTCGGCATGTATGGCAACTTTGGCCTGGCGCTGGACTACGACGACGACTGGGCCGGCCGCTATTTCACCCAGGAGGCCGCAGTGATTGGCGTTTCGATGCAACCGACCTGGGCCTACAAGTTCACCGACGACCTGTCCATCGGGGTTGGCCCGCGCATCATGGTCGGCTACTACCGCACCGAGATGGCCATCAACAATAACCTGCTGGGCCTGGCCGACCGGCCCGATGGCCAGCTGGAGTACAAGGACACCGATGTCGGCGTAGGCGTCAACCTGGGCCTGTTGTACCAGCTTGATGCCCGCACCCGTGTGGGCCTGGCCTACACCAGCAAGGTCAAGCTGGAGTTCGAGGACAAACCGCACCTCAAGGACATCGACAACCCGCTGCTCAACGTCGCCCTGCGCCGCCTCGACGTAGATTCGCTGGAGCTCGACCTCAACGTGCCGCAAACCGTCACCTTCAGCATCGCCCACGAGCTGGACGACCAGTGGACCCTGCTCGGCAGCCTCAACTGGCAGGACTGGAGCGACTTTGGCGACGTCGGCGTGGAGGTGGACAGCGACGCTGGCGGCACCAGCCGCACCGTCGACCGCCAATACAAGGACACCTGGCATGCCTCCGTGGGCGCACAGTACCAGGCCACCCGACAATGGCGCTGGAGCGTCGGCCTGGGTTACGACAGCTCGGCCGTGGACGATAAGGACCGCACGGTCGACAACCCCATGGGCGAGGCCTGGCGGTTGGCTACCGGGGTCAACTACCAGGTCGATGAGGGCCTGGAGCTGCACCTGGCCTACACCTTGGTGTGGCTCGGCGACATGGACGTCGAGCAGACCAAGGCGCGCTCGGGCAGCACGCTGTCAGGCAGCTATGACAACAGCGCTTTGCACATCATTGGTGGTGGCGCCACCTGGCGCTTCTGAGGCCCCGGCAAAGCGGTGGGCATTGATCAACGCAACGAAGGAGAAGCTGCATGAACACCAAGACATTGGCTGCATCGCTGTGCCTTGCAACCCTCATGCTGCAGGGGTGCGCCAGCAAGTACGTGGAGTCCGACCAGTATTCAGGGTTCCTTAAGGACTACAGCATCCTCAAGGAAGACAAGTCGCCGTCCGGCGCGCCAGTCATGCGCTGGATCAAGCCCGGGGTCGATGCCAAGCGCTACACCAGCGTGTATATAGAGCCAAGCCAGCTCTACCCCAAACCGCAACCGACCGACAAAGTGCCGCAATCGACCTTGACGGGGATCACCCAGTACTACGACCAGACCCTGAAGAACCACTTCTCCCAGGTATTACCGCTGGCCACCAGCCCTGGTCCGCGCGTACTGGTGGTGCGCCCGGCGATAACGGCGGTGAGCGCCCAGACCAAAAGCCTGCGCCCTTATGAAGTCATCCCGATTGCGTTGATCGCCGCAGGCATCAGCACCGCCACCGGTATCCGTGACCAGGACACCAGCATCGCCACCGAAGCGGCGTTCCTTGATGGTGACAGCAACCAGGTGGTGGCCGAAGTGGTGCGCAAAGGTGCAGGTACCGAGCTGGATGACTCATCCCAGGTCATGCAGGCAAAAGACGCCAAAGCCGTACTCGATGGCTGGGCCAAGGACATGGTCGGCTCCTTCCAGGCATTGCGGAAATAGGCCGCTTCCCTCAAGCACGGCCCTGCCCAGGAGCGTGCAGGCCCGCCCCCGGTCACTGATGAGGCGCGATTCCATGGACAGCATTCGCGGCAGCGCATTGCTGCAATATGACCAGCTACTGGCCGAACACGGTGCTGCGCAGCGGGACTTTCTGGCCCCGCTGCACATTGCCCCGGATGTGGTCGGCAACTACGGCAAGCACCTACCCTACCTGAGCCTGGTACAACTGTTCGAAGGCAGCGCGCACGCCCTGAGCCTGCCCCGCTTTGGCCTGGAGCTGGCGTTGCGCCAAGGCTCGACCCTGGTCGGCCCGCTGCGCCACCTGGCCAACTCCGCCCCCACCGTAGGCCACGCCCTGGTGGCGGTAATCCGTTACATGCGCCACTACAGCCCGGCTATCCACTTTCGCCTGGAACACCGCGCCGGGCAGGCCATGCTGTTTTTCGACAACGGCCTGCCGAGTTCCGAACAGACGCCGCAAATTGTCGAGAAATCAGTGATGGGGGCGCGGCTGCTGATTGGCGAGCTGCGCGGCGCGCCACTGCGGCCACGGGCGGTGACCTTGCGCCACGCCGCGCTGGGCGATGCCTCGGGCTACACACGTTACTTTGACTGCCCGGTGCTGTTCGGCCAGGCCCACAACAGCCTGGTGCTGGGGGCTGACGTACTGCAAGAAGCCTGCGTGCACCATGACGCCGACCTGCATGCCATCGTCCGCCACTTCCTGGAGAACCAGGCCGTCCCTTGCGACAGCCTGCTGGCCTCGGTAGAGCGCAAGATCCAGATGCTGCTGCCCGCCCAACGCTGCACCCTGGAACAGGTGGCGCTGGCCTTGAACATGAATTCACGCACCTTGCAACGGCACCTGGCCAGCGATGGTATCGAATTCGAAGGCTATCTGGACGGTATTCGCCGCTGCCAGGCACAACAGATGCTACGCAAGACCACCTTGTCTGTCGGGCAGATCGCCAACGAGCTGGGCTATCGCCGTACCACCTCGTTCTGCCGTGCGCATTTGCGCTGGTTCGATATCACGCCGCTTGAGCATCGACGGCAATACGGCGACCCGGTGATCGCCGCACTTTGAGTAGCGCTCAGGCATCCTTGCCATCGCCACCCGGTTCCCGCGCCGGCGCGGCAAACCACTTCTCACGCGGCACCCACTTCTCCTGAGCCGGGTCGCCCAGGTAATGCGGCGACATGATCTGCACGCCGTATTCATTGAATACATCCTGGATGTTGGCGTGCAACAGGCTCAACAGCTCGGCGCGCGGCCGTGGCTCGCTGGGCACCGCTTGGCCCACCAGGCGGTATTCGGGGTAAAAGTCCGAGAGCCCGGTCTGGAACACCTGCGGCCTGGGTTTGGCAAGAATGCCCTCGGTGCGCTGCGCGGCCTCCACCAGCATCGCCTCGACCTGGCGCCAGGGCGTGTCATAGCCGATGGTGACCACCGTATCGACGATGTACCCCTGGCCCTGCACCACCCGTGAATAGTTGCGCGTCACCGACCCGGTGATCATCGAGTTGGGCAGCGTCAACACCTCGCCCAAACCGGTGCGGATGGTGGTGTTGAACATGCCCACCTCGGTCACCGTGCCTTCGTTATCCCCTACCCGCACGTATTCACCGGCCTTCAGTGTGCGCGAATACGTCAGGATCAGCCCCGCCGCAGCCTGCCCGACCACGCTGGAGGCGCCCAGCGAAATCATCAGGCCCAACAGCACCGAAAGCCCTTTGAAGGCATCGGTGCCAGAGCCCGGCAGGTACGGGTAAGCCATCACCAGGGCAAACAGCCAGATCGCCAGTGAAGTTAACCGGGTGGTGGGCTGCAAGGTTTCTTCGGTCAACCACTTCAGCGTACCCGGGCGGGCCATGCGCTCCAGCACGCGGCGGCTGAAGCCGCTGATGCCGCGGGCGATGAAAAAGATCATGACGGCCACGGCAATACCGGGAATGGCATGCAGAATGCCGTCGAGCAGGTAGCGCAGCAGGTCGAGCAGATGCACGTTGAGGCTTTCGCCCCACGGCCGGGTATAGGGGAATTGCGACAGCACGAAGCTCAGCCACTGGTAGCCAAGCAGCAAGACGATCACCCAGTACATCAAGCGCAGCAGCCGGTCGATCACAAAGTACACATACTGCATGTCGAACAGCGGCAGTTGGCCTACCTTGATCTGCCGGGCTCGTTCTCGCATCAATTGCGGCAAACGGCCGCGCAGTCTGCGTCGGCCCAGGTTGGCAGCCTTGATCAGCAGCACGAACACCAGTGTCGCGACGGCGGAAAAGCCCAGCGCCTTGAGCAAAAAACGCAGGCTGCGCGCCTCGCCGGTTTCATCCACGACCTGACGCAACGTGGCCGCAGCCTGCTCGGCCGCCTCCCGGGTGTCGCCACCCTCCACGCCCAGGTCCTGCGGGGCGACGATGAAGGCCCGCCGTCCACCTAGCAGCACCAGGTGGCTGTTGACGATGGGGTCGACGCTGACTTTCAGCTCGTCGGTGCCGCGCAATGCCTCATCGATCACCGCCGTCGCCCGCTGCGCGCGCGCGGCCGGGGTCTCGCCGAGCAAGGTGGCGTGGAAGGTGAAGATGCTGCGGTTGGCGATGCGCAGTTCTGCCGGTTCACCCGGCACGCCATCGGTCGCGCTACCCACCGCATCCTTGCCATGCCCCGCCAGCGGCAGCAAGGCACACAGCATCAACAGCGCAGTCAACAGACGGTTCATTGCTCACTCCCTGGCCGATAGTCCTGTAGTGATAGCACAGGCTTCACTGGCCGGTACTGGGGCCAAGGAACCAGCGATAATACGGGTTGTCGCCGTCGCTGCGGGCCAGTTCGCGGGCTTCCCGCGCCCAGGCCTGGCGGTTGCCGTTGTAGGCATGCAAGCTGAGGCTGTAGAAAAGTGCCAGGCTGCGCCACTGGTCACTCACCGCGCTGGCGAAGCCTGGTTCCGCGCCCTGCAGCGGTGGCGTGCTGCGCAGGGCCAGCAAGGCTGGCAGCACACGGGTGATTTCCCGGGGGCGCACCCACGGCGCGTACTCGATGCGTGGCTGATCGTCGGTCACTGGCAATGCATTGCCGGCGTAACGTTCAAGCCCGGCACGGTCGGTAATCCAGGTGGCCAGCAAGGCCTCTGGCGAAGCGACACCCACCTCGGCCAGCGTCTGGGCCACGCTCGCTTGCGCCAGGCGCTGGCGGATACGCGGTACATCCAACTGCAATGGCTGCAATGAGCCGATCAGCAGCATTTCGTGGAACTCAGTGGTCCACAGCGTGGCATGGGGGAAGACATCGATGAAGCTGCGCACCAGCGAGCGGCTGTCTTCGTCGTTCTGGGTCGGCAAGGGCAGCCACTGCGCGACCAGGCCAGCAGGTTGCAAGCGGGCGGCGGCCAGCTGATAGAAGTTGCGCGAGTACAGGTTGACCACGCCGGCCGCCGAGGGTGGCGGTGGTTCCAGGGTGATCAGATCGTAGCGCGCCTCACTGCGCAGCAACTCACGGCGACCATCGCGCAAGCGAATGTCCAGGCGCGGGTCCGCCACCGCGGCATAGTTGCCTTTGAAACGGGGCGCCGCCTGCAAGACTTCAGGCAGCAATTCGGCCACCACCGGGCGCTCCAGTCCAGGGTAACGTAGCATCGCCCCGGCGGTGATACCGGTGCCAAAGCCGATCACCAAGGCCGAGCGCGGCTCGCCATTGTGGATCAGCAACGGCAGCAAGGCTTGCAAGCGCATGTAGCGCAGCGATGGCATGGCGTCGCCGGTATTGGAAACACCCTGGATGTAAAGGCGGCTGAAGGTTTGCCCCTGGCGCCCTTGGGTGACCACTGCCACCGTGCCGCCCTTGCCCTCATGGTAGTAGGTGAGTTGCCCGTTGCGTGCGCCTGGCAGCAGCTCGGCCAGGCGCTGCGGCGGCATCAACAGCACCACCAGCACGGTTGCAGGGGCCACCAGGCACACGGCCAATGCAGCAGGGCGACGTACACCCTGGCCACGCCACACCGCCACCAACCCTACCAGCACGGCCATTGCGGCAAGCGCCCCCAAGGCACGTACCAGGCCCAGTTGCGGCACCAGTACGAACCCCGTGAGCAGCACGCCGGCGATGCCACCCAGGGTGTTGAGCGCCACCACCGCGCCCACATCCCGCCCCACATGACCGCTGTCCACCACCAGGCGCAAGGCCAGTGGAAATGCGGCGCCCAGCAATGTGGTTGGAAGCAACACCATGCACGCGGCCGCCACCGCGAAACGCGCGCACATGCCGAGCAGTTCGTTGCCAGTCAGCTGCAGGGCGAACAGTTCGGCCTGCGTCTGGGCCTGCACCAGCCAGCGGCCCAGCCCGGCAAGCTGCAACAGGGCAAGCAGCCCGGCAATGGCAATCAACAGCCCGAACACACCCCAAGGATCACGAATTCGGTCGGCACGCCTGGCATACAGCGCACTACCGGCCAGCAGCCCGGCCAGGTAAGTGGCCAGCACCACGGCAAAGGCATAGGACCGGGTGCTCATGAAGGGCACGATCGACTGGCTCCACACCACCTCGTAGCCCAGCGCCACTCCCCCGGCGATGCAATACAGGGCGATGGCCAGGCGTGCCTGCGGCGAGCGTGATGTCGACGAGGCATTGGCAAGCGGCGGCAAGCTCACTTCTCGCCGGTAAGAAAGCCAGGCACCCAATGCTGCCAGCAGGTTCAGGCTGGCAGCTGCGCAGGCGCTGCCTGTAACGCCAAGGCGCGGCAGCAGTACGAAGGCCGCCGCTAGCGTGCCGGCAATCGCGCCAGCGGTGTTCGCCGCGTACAAGCGCCCACCCGCCTCTGCCAACTGCCCGGTGACAGGCGCCAGCGCGCGCACCAGTACGGGCAAGGTACCGCCCATAAGCAAGGCCGGTACGCCCACCAGCACGAAGGGCAGTGCCCAGGCCAGCAGGCCGGCACTGGCCTCGAGGCGGGCGAACGGTCCGGCGGCATGGGCCAGGCCAAGGGTGGCGCCGAGCCCCAGCAGCGCAACGGCGAGCTCAAGATAAACGTACAGGCGCACTGGGCGTTGCAGGCGGTCGGCCCAACGCCCGAACAGCAGGCCGCCAAAGGCAAGCCCAGCAAAAAAGGCACTGATACCGGTGGCGACGGCATGCACTTCCACGCCCACGACCAATGACAGTTGCTTGATCCACAGCACTTGGTAGACAAGACCGGCAGCACCGGAGAGGAACAGCAGCGTGGCAGGCAATGCGAGCAGTGGACGGGACTGGGTGCGAGGCTCACGGGAAACAGCGGAAGATGCTGCAGGTGATGCCATGAATGAGCGCCTTGTGCATGCGGGTAAAGATGCAGGAGCGAGCACGCCCGCCCCTGCGGTCATGGCACTACAGTGTAGACCTCACTGCTTGTTCATCTTTTCTTCAATTTTCTTGTCCACGTCAGCGCGGATCTGGTCGATGCTGAAGCTGGCCGGCCGCTGGCTAGGTGGGTACTCGACAAAGGTTTGCAGGAATTGCGCCGATTTCTTCACGCCGTTGAATATCAGATAGTCGTTTTTGGTCAGCCAGTCGTAGTACTGGTCAGACACTACGTCTGCCCGCTCGTATGGGTCCATCCGCAGATTAAACAGCTTCGGCACCCGCAGGCAGGTGAACGGTTCGCTCCATACCTTCAGACCACCTGGCGCACGCTGCTCGCAGAAAACGATCTTCCAGTTGTCGTAGCGCATCGCTACCAGGTCGCCGTCGTCACTGAAGTAGAAGAACTCGTTTCGTGCACTCTTGTCGCTCTTGCCGGTGAGGTAGTCGAGTTGGTTGTAGCCGTCCAGATGTACCTTGAAGTTCTTGCCACCGACATCGGCCCCTTTGAGCAGGCGGTCCTTGATATCAGTGTCACCAATGGCCGCAAGCAGCGTCGGGAACCAGTCCAGCCCCGACATCATCTGGGTGGAGACGGTGTCCGCCTTGACATGGTTTGGCCAGCGAATCATAGCCGGTACACGGAAGGCCCCTTCCCAGTTGGAGTTCTTCTCGTTGCGGAACGGTGTAGTCGCCGCATCCGGCCAGGACCACTGGTTCGGGCCGTTGTCAGTGGTGTAGACCACGATAGTGTTGTCAGCCACCTTGAGGTCGTCGAGGGTTTTCAAAAGCTTGCCCACGTCGCCATCATGCTCAAGCATGCCGTCGGCATACTCGTTACCCACCATGCCGCTCTGGCCCTGCATCGACTCGCGCACATGGGTAAAGGCATGCATGCGCGTGGTGTTCATCCACACGAAGAAAGGCTTGTCGGCCTTGACCTGTTTGTCGATGAAGTTGATCGCCGCCTGGGTGGTCTCGTCGTCGATGGTTTCCATGCGTTTCTTGTTCAACGCACCGGTGTCTTCGATCTTGCCGTCGGCGCTGGACTTGATCACACCGCGTGGTGAAGCGGCCTTGACGAATTCGGCATCATCCTTGGGCCAGTAAGGGCGCTCCGGTTCCTCCTCGGCGTTCAAGTGGTACAGGTTGCCAAAGAACTCGTCGAAGCCATGGTTGGTCGGCAAGTACTCGTCCTTGTCCCCCAGGTGGTTCTTGCCGAACTGGCCAGTGGCATAGCCATGTGCCTTGAGCGCTTGAGCGATGGTAACGTCGCGTGCTTGCAGGCCCACCGGTACGCCAGGCATACCGACCTTGGACAGGCCGGTGCGCAATGCCGACTGACCGGTGATGAACGTCGACCGGCCGGCGGTGCAGCTGTTTTCGGCGTAATAGTCGGTGAACATCATGCCTTCCTTGGCGATGCGGTCGATGTTCGGCGTCTGGTAACCGACCACGCCCTTGCCATAGGCACTGATATTGGTCTGGCCGATGTCGTCACCGAAGATGACCAGGATGTTCGGCTTGTCCGCCGCACTGGCCAGCCCCGCCCCGAACGTTGCCGTTGCCGCGAGGGCGGCCGCCGACAACCATGCTCTACTGGACTTCATAGCTACGCTCTCCGTTTCACGTCACTGCTGTCGTCCACGACTGCTGGCACGGCGATCGCCGTGCTGCTGCGGCTGGTTGATGAATCATTGCGGTGTTTCAAAGGGGTAGACACGGCGCCATTCACTGGCCATGTCGACCACGGTCCAGCCCTTGGCGGTGGCTTGGTCCAGGGCTTTGTCCAGGCGCCCGACCGAACTCTTGCGGTCATAGGCCCATTCGCGGTGGGCATCGGTGTGGTGGACCAGCCCGGCAAAGCGTCGGCCCTTGCCCGCTTTAGTCCACTGCAGCATCTGCAGGTCGCCGTCGGAATTACCGAACGCCAGCAGCGGTCGGCGGCCGATGATCGAATCGATGCTCACCGGCTTGCCCGGGCCGTCGTCGTTGTGCACTACCTTGGGCAAACGCTGGATGCTCAGCTTGCCCTGTTGGTCCTGAAACGAAGCCTCCAGGGTCGTGCCGATCACCTGCTCCGGCGGGATGCCATACACCTCGTCGGCAAACGCGCGCATGAAGGCGACCTCGCCACCTGACACGATGTAGGTCTTGAAGCCGTTGTCACGCAGGTAGCCCAGCAGCTCGAGCATTGGCTGGAACACCATCTCGGTGTACGGCTTGCCGGTGCGTGGGTGACGGGCGCTGACCAGCCAGCTGCGGCTGCGGGCAATGAAATCCTCACTGCTCATCCCCGAATGGGTGGCCGCGACGATCTTGAGCATGCCGTCCATGCCTTGCGCCGCCAGCGCCTGGTGATCGTTCTCCAGTACCGCCTTGAACGGCTGCTGATTACGCCACTGCGGGTGCTGCGGCGCCAGGCGCTTGACCTCATCCATGGCGAACAGCACTTCAAAATACAACGGTTGCTCGCTCCACAGCGTGCCATCGTTGTCGAACACCGCGATGCGCTCGGCCGGGGCGACATAGTCGGGGCCACCTTGCTGGGTGACCGCGCCAACAAAAGCCACGATGGCCTGGCGCGACGGCCCGTCACGCCAAGAGGCCAACGGCTCAGCGGCCAGCACCTGCAGGGCCGGCACCAGCAGCAAGACACATAACAGCGCACGAACGGAAGCGGTGCTCACCAGGACCTTGCGCATGGCCAATCATCCCTGCTTGAGTTGCCGACCTGACAGCTAGGCTGTCAGGGATTGAGTTGCTTGAGCGCGTGCTTGCCGACAGGCTTGGCTGGGTGCGCCTCAACCTGTTGCCGCAGGCTGTACAGCAGGCTCAGCCTGGCATCGGCGGGGGGTGGCCGAAGGCGCCCGGCAGCATAGAAATCCTGCAAAAAGGCTAGCAAAGCCCCTTCGCTTTGCCTGCCACGAGGATGTTCACTTGACGACAGCGTGCGCTGGCCTGTGGCCCGACGCAGCCACAGATACATGGCATCCAGCCGTGCCGGCTCGCTGGCGCACTGTCGACGAGCCTGACGCCAGGCGTAGTTCGGTGAATTCAGCCAGGCCTGCTGGCGGCCAGCCCGCCAGCGCTTGAAGTGCAACCAGGCGCCCTGCCCCCAAGCGCGACCGGCCCAGCCTAGCCCGCCCACCAGCAACGCCAGCAGCACCAGCACTACCCAATGGCTAGCGATGCTGATTTGCGCGCCTCGGCCAAGTGCGCGCAAATCTTCGCTCAAGGAGAACGGTGCCTGGTAACTGCCCTTGCCCACCTCCATGTCCAGCGCTGGCACCGAGGCCGTGCGCGGTTCACCACTCGCAGCGTCCACCCACGTCACTTCGATGGCAGGCAGCCGATAGTGCCCAGCGGCAGCGGCCACATAGGTCACGCTGTCCTCGCGCTGGCCGCCCAGGGTGCCACCGCGCCCGTCGCTGACCGGTGACACGATTGGGGTCTGCACGTAGCGCTTGAGGCCATCGACCTCGGCAAAGATCGGCGGCGGAATCAGCATTGCCTGGCCCCCGCGGGCCACGATGTGCAAACGGCGGGTGATACTGTCCCCGGCGCGCAGCGGCGTGTGCGAGCGCTCGATGGCCTGGCTGACGTCGAGCGCCTGTGCCACCAAGCGCTGTTCGCCATCGCCACCGGCCTGCCCTTTGGCGGCAAACGACAAGGGTTGGCTTTGCACTGTCTGCGCAGCGCTGGCCTGGCCAGGATGGACACGGATTGTCAGTGCCGGAACCGTGAACGACTGCGCCACGCTCGGTGTGATCTGATAGCGGTAGCGCAGGCCGAAGAAGGCTTTGCCATCGAGCCGCTGATTGAGGTGCTCAGCCTCGCCACCGGGCGGGCTGACCACGGCACCGGCCAACTGCAACACCGGCAGCTCCGGCGGCGCGGTGAACCAGGTGTCGACCAGCAAATCGACCTCGAGTGTCACACTGGCCCCGACCATGACCGTTGTATCCGGCACCAAGCGCGCCTGCACCCGTACCTCGGGCTCGGCGGCGATGGCAACGGTTGCCAGGCCAGCCAGCACCAGCACCACCAGGCGGATCATGGCGCCTCCTTGGCCGCTTGCTGCGCGGCGGCATCCTGGATCGAGAACTTGCGCTTGAGAAACTGCGCAGGGGACGTGGTTAGGTTGTTCAGCCACAGCTGGTCGGAGGCCGCCTGCGGCGTTTTCTGCTGTTGTTGCTGGTCGCCGGCGGCGGGTGTCTGATCCTCCACCACCTTGTCGGCCTTTTCGTCAGGCGTGCCGGCTTGCTGCTGGCCCTCATAGTCCTTGAGCAACGCCTCGGCCAGCGCCAGGTTGGCCTTGGCCTCGGCAAAGTCAGGTTGCAGGCGCAGCGCCTGGCGATATGCCGCTATTGCCTGCGGGAACTTGAAAAGCCGTACATAGCTGTTGCCCTGATAGAACCAGGCCGGTGCCGTGTCCAGCTTGCCCAGGTTCGCCAGCGCGGCCGGGTAGTCGGCCGCTTCGTAGGCGGCAACGCCCTTCCAGTAAGGGTCGCGAAAGTGCGCGGCGGCCTGCGGGTAACGGCCATGCTCGAATGCCCAGCGCCCTTGCTGGTCAGCCGTGAAAAACGCATCGGCCAATCCCCCGGCCCTGACGGGCTCAGCGCCTGTCCCCAGCAGCACGGCCAACAAAAGCCCCGGCAGCCAGTTCACCCGCCAGCCACGTCGCACGCTGAACAGCACCACCAGCAACAACGGCCAGCACAGCCAGTAACCGGCATCTTTCCAGTGCACCTGGTCGGCTTCGGCACTGGCGGCCTTGAAGTGCCGCTGGGCATGCAACTCGACCCAATCCAGGTCGTCATCGTTCAGCGATAAACTGCCCAAGGGCGCACTGGCAGCCTTGGCCAGGCCCTTGAGGCCCTGAACGTCGAAGCCCCCTAGCACCGGCCGGCCCAGGGTATCCAGGCGCGGCATGCCCTGGGCGTTGCGCAGGGGGCCGGTGGACTGGCTGCCGACAGCCAGCACCAACACTTGCAACTGCGTGCCGGCCAGCCGCTTGGCGATGGCGTCGAACTGGCTGGCATCGGCGCCATCGGTCAACAGCAGCAAGGTTCCAGGGGACTTTTCCGCACCCAGCAGCTTCAAGGCCTCGTCGATCACGCCCAATACATTCTTGCCGGGCGCGCTCATCAAGTCGGTCGACAAGGCTTGGATAAAGGTATCCAGCAAGCCTGGGTCTTCAGTGCAAGGCAGCACCAGATGCGCACTGCCGGCATAGGCGATCAGGCCGGTACGCGCGCCGCCACGGCGCATGACCAGGTCGTGCAAGGTATGTCGGGCTGCGGCCAACCGGCTGGGCGGTACATCGTCGGCATCCATCGAGGGCGACAGGTCCACGGCAACGATCAGCGGTGCGCGGTCGTCGAGAAAATCAGGTGTGTCCTGCTGCCAGGTCGGCCCGGCAGCGGCAATGGCACTCAACACCAGTGCCGCACCCAGCAGGTGGACCGGGCGCAGCCGCCGCGCGTGGGCCGGGGTGATCATCAGGTGCTTGATCAGGTGTGGAGCGATGATGCCGCTCAACTGATGCCGCAGATCGTGTCGGCGCAACCACAGCAAGGGCAGCACGACACCCGGCACGATCAGCAGCAACCACCAGGGGCGAAGGAAGTGAAAGGCCGCAAGGTCGATGGTCATGCCTGCACCTGCGCAAGCCGTGCCCGGACCAGGGCCAGCAGTTGCCCCGCCAGTAGCAAACCTGCTGCCATACCCAATGGCCAGACGAACAAGTCACGCTTGGGCTGGTGGCTGAAGGTCTGCACCTTGTGCGGGGTCAGGCGGTCGAGGGTGGCATACACCTGTTGCAGCGCCTGGCGGTCGTCGGCGCGGAAGAATTGCCCGCCGGTGGTGCGGGCGATTGCCTGCAAGGTCGTCAGGTCGACCTTGGCGTCACCAGTCGCCTGCGGGTCGCCGATACCAATGGTATGTACCACGATACCGTTGGCCTGGGCCAGGTGGGCCGCATGGTCAGGGGTAATGGCACTGCTGGTGTCATTGCCATCGGTCAGCAGGATCAGCACTTTCTCCTGCTCTGGGGTCTTCTCCAAGGCTTTGATGGTCAAGCCGATGGCGTCGCCCAGCGCGGTGTTTGGCCCAGCCATGCCGATCCCCACCTCATCGAGCAACAGCAACAGGCTGGCATGGTCGAGGGTCAACGGCGCCTGCGGATAGGCACCGGTACCAAACACGATCAGGCCAATGCGGTCATCCTTGCGCCGGGCGATGAAGTCGCGCACCACGGACTTCACCGCGCTAAGGCGGTCGCTTTTAGCGCCATTGGCGTCGGTATAGTCGGTCGCTTCCATCGACTGGGAAATGTCGATGGCCAGCATCAGGTCACGGATTGGCTGCTCGCGCTGGATCGGCTTTTCCACCAGCACAGGCCTTGCGCAAGCGGCCACCAACAGGCACCACACCAGCAGGTTCAGCAGTACATGCCCTTGCCCGCTGCTGGCCCTCCCGGGCTGCTTGCCGACAGCGCGGCTCATGGCTGCGAAGAAGGGTACCCGCAACGCGCTACGGCCTTCCTGGTACGGGCTGAGCGCACGATAGGCCAACCACGCCAGCGGCAACAGCAGGAACACCCACGGGTAGTCAAAGCGCCACATGGTGCCCCTCGATCCAGCCACGGCTGGCACCGAACAACGCGTTCGCCTGCTGCGTGTCCAGCCGGCGCAAGGTCGCGTCCGGCGCGTAGGCAAGCAACTGCAGGGTGTCGGCAAAGCCCGATGGCAGCGGCCGGCGGGCGCGCTGGTCGAGGAAGCACTGCCATTGCGCGCCGGCCAAGCTCGCCACGGGCGGCGCATCCGGCATCGACAGCGCCACACGCTTGAGCAATTCGGGCAGTTCACGCAACGCCACAAGCCGTTGTTCACCCTCACTCGCTGCCAGCTCATCAAGCCGGGCCAGCGCTTCACGGCGGTACCGGTCGCGCCGCCAACGGTGCCAGCGCAGCGCCCCACAAAGGCAGGCCAGCAACAGCACCAGTACGCCAAGCACCCACCAGGCCCAGGTCTGCGGCAGGTAGCTGAACGGCGGCACACCCGGCGTCAGCTCGCGCAACTGGTCGATGGAGGGGGCGGCAGCGTTCATCGCGGCACCTGAGCCAGGCGGCCCAGCTCGCGGCGCAGTTGCTGCAGGCTGTCATCGGCGGTGCTGACCCGCATCAATGGCACCTGGCTACGGCGCAGCAGTTCGGCCACACCCTGCAGGCGCCCGGCAAGAAACTCGGCCAACGGCCGGTTGATACGCCGCTGGCCCACCGCCAGTTCGACCTGCTCGGCGCCTTGGGTGACATTCAACCGCCCCTTGTCCGGCACCTGCAGGGCAATCGGGTCATAGACCTGGATGGCGATCACATCATTGTGCAGGCTCAGCCGGCGCAACAACGGCAAGGTTTCGGCCGTAGTGCCGGCAAAATCGCTGATGATGCAGATCAGGTGGTCGTGACCGGCACTGGCGGCGCAGCTACGCAACACCTTGTCCAGCTGTGCATCGTTTTCCTGATCAGCGGCATAGGCTGACAGCCGATGATTGGCTTTGACCACTGCGCTGCACAACGCTTCAACCCGTGCTCGGCTGCGCAGGGGCCTTACATACTCTACCCGTTGGCCATCGAAGACCATGCCACCCACCCGGTCACCGGCGTGAAAGGCCACCCAGCCACAGATCGCCGCCAACTGCGCGGCGCTGACCGACTTGAAGTAACGCTGCGAGCCGAAGTACATGCTCATGCGCTGGTCGACCAGCACCAGGGTGGGCCTGTCACGTTCCTCGGTGAAGGTGCGCACGAAGGGCTTGCCATAGCGCAACGACGCGCGCCAGTCGAGGTGACGCAGGTCATCGCCGGGCAGGTAGCGGCGCAGCTCGTCGAAACTCAGGCCCCTGCCTCGCAGGCGTGAGGCATGGTTGCCGGAAAGGATGCTCGCAAGCGGCTGGCGCGCGACAAAGCTCAACCCCTGGGCACGGGCCTCCAGCGCCATCAACTCGGCAAGCGAGGCATAGGCGAAACCATCCGGCACTACCATGTTCGCATCCATGGGCAAGTCCGTCAGGCGGGAATGGCCACCTTGTCCAACAACCGGTCGATGACTTGGTCGGCCGCCACGCCATCGGTGATCGCATCATAGGAAAGCTGCAGGCGATGGCGCAGTACCGGGTGCACCACGGCACGCACATTGTCGGGCGAAACGAAATCCTGGCCGTTGAGCCAGGCATGCGCGCGCGACACCCGGTCAAGGCTGATGCCGCCGCGCGGGCTGGCACCGATCCTGATCCAGCGCGCCAGGTCAGGGTCATGCGTGGCGGGATAGCGCGTGGCATTGATCAGGTCGACCAGGTATCGGTCGATGGCCTGCGATACGTGCACCCGCGCCACCTCGCGACGGGCATCGAAGATCACCTGCTGGGCCAGGCGCGCAGGTTGCGCCGCCGCCTCATGACCGGCCTGGTCCTCTTCCCGCACCAAGCGCAGTACCTGGGTTTCATCTTCAGGGCGTGGATAATCGAGTTGCAGCTTCATGAGAAAGCGGTCCATCTGCGCTTCGGGCAACGGGTAGGTGCCTTCCTGTTCGATCGGGTTCTGGGTCGCCAGCACCATGAATAGCCCAGACATCGGGTAACTCTGCCCGGCCACCGTGATCTGGCGCTCTTCCATGGCCTCGAGCAAGGCAGCCTGGACCTTGGCCGGAGCACGGTTGATTTCGTCGGCCAGGATCACATTGCCGAACAATGGGCCAGGCTGAAAGCTGATCGTGTTGCCCTCGGCCGTCTGCTGCAGCACCTCGCCACCGGTGATGTCCGAGGGCAACAGGTCGGGGGTGAACTGAATGCGCCGCATCTGCGCGTCCAGGTGCGTCGCCAGTGCCTTGACCGTGCGGGTCTTGGCCAGGCCTGGGAGGCTCTCGAGCAGGACATGACCGTTGGCCAGCAGGCCTAACAGGACATGGCGAATGGTATCAGCCTGGCCGAGGACCTTTTCCGCGACCGATGCTTCCAGTGCCTGGACGTGTTCGTGGGTATTCACGGCAACGGTCCTTCGGTGGGATGAGCGGTGTGGTAAATCTAGACGCGCACGGCAAGGCTGCAATGGGGTGTCGTGAAGAGAACATGGCAGCACTCACGGGTTGTTGCGCCAGTAAGGTTCGATCGCCTGCAACCGTGGATCGTCGGGCGCGGCCTCGCGCATTCGCCGCACATACGGGTAGGCCTGTTCACGCTCACCGGCCAAGGCATGCAGGTAGATCAGCGTATACAGCAAGTCGGCATCTTCAGGCGCTTGCTGCAGGCCGCTGCGCAAGGCCTGCAGCGCTTCGTCGCGGCGGTTCATGCGGGACAGCAACAGGCCCTGGTTGTAGCGAATACGCGAATTGCCCGGCAGCGCCACAGCTGCCTGCTCCATCCAGTCGACCGCTTCTTGCGGCTTGCTCCGCTCGACCAGTAACAGGGCCAGCATGTACGCCAGGTTGCCACGGTCCGTTGCCGGCATCTTGTCCAGCGCAACGCCTTCGCGCAGCAGTGTTTCGGCGTCATCCAGACGTTGGCTGCTGCTGGCCAGGGTCACCAGGTTGACCCTGGCCGGTGTGAAATACGGGTCCATGTGCAACGCCTGGCGGTACTGCTCCATGGCCTGCGCGTCATGGCCCTGGCGCTGCATCAGCACTGCCAGGTTGAGCCGCCCACCAGGCAGGTCGGCATTACCCCGCAAGCGCTGCTCGTAGTCGGCAAGCGAAGTGGTGAACGCTGCGCGGCTGGCTTCGGGAAGCTGTGCGGCGGGTACATCGGCCAAGGCCCGCACGGCTTCATCGCGTACCGCCAGGGCGGGGTCCTGCAACAGCGGCAGCAACGGCGCAATACGCTGTTCAGCCGGCAAACGGGTAAAGCTGCCCACGGCATAGGCCCGTACCAGCGCGTCACTGTCCTGCAACGCCCAGCGCAGATTGCTGGCGGCCGCAGGCCCAAGATCGGCCAGTTGCTGGGCAGCCGTTGCCCGCACGATCGCAGGGTTGTGCTTGTCCGCGAGGAGGTAGCCCAGCCGGCTGAGGCTGGTGCCTGGGTCTTGACGAACGCCATGGAACGCTTGCCCGTAATGGGCCGCGCGCTTGGGTGCGGTGAACCAGCTATCGATCGCACTGGCAGCCCACGCCGGCTCGCGGCCCTGATGGCAGGTGGTACAAGCATCCGGGCCAATGCCCTGGGCAGCCAGGTCAGGCCGAGGGATGCGCAAGCTGTGGTCACGCCGAGGGTCGATCACCATGTAATCCTTGCTTGGCATGTGACAGTTCACGCACTGCGCCCCAGGTGAGCCGGCGGCATGGTGATGGTGTGCGGGGCTGTCGTAGTCCTTGGCCTGCAGGCCGGCGAAGCGCGCGGTGTTGGGTTGAGCGTTGTGGCATTGCAGGCACAAGCCGTTGCCTTCGATACGCACCTGGGTGGTATGGGGATCATGGCAATCGGTGCAACCGACCCCGGCGGCAAACATCTTGCTCTGGGTGAAGGACCCGTACTCGTAGACCTCGCCGTCGATCTGCCCGTCGTCATGGTACAAGCCGGTGCGCAGTGTGGCCGGCAAACTCTGGTCCAACTGCGGGTGGCCAGGCATCTGGCCAGTGCCCAGGCTCTGCCGACGGCTGTGGCAGTAGGCGCATTGTTCCACTTGGCCTCTGCTGCCCAACGCCTTGACGTCCACGCTCAGCCCTTGGGCTGGCGAAGCGCCGGGATGCTCGCGGGCCCAGTCGACATGGGCCTGGCTTGGGCCATGGCAAGCCTGGCAGCCAACGGTCTTCTCCTGCCAGGTACTGGCAAAACTGTCCTTGGCATCGTCGTAATGCTTGACCAGCCGCGTCGAATGGCAATCGGCGCACATGCCGTTCCAGTTCTGGTAGCGGCCGGTCCAGTGCAGCGGATCGCCCGGTGCAAAGCGCTGCCCGGGGTACAGCGAGAACCAGCGTTGCCCACCCTGCTCCGCTGGCCGGCTGTCCCAGGCAATGGTCAGCGCCTGCAGGCGGCCGCGCGACAAGGCAACGAGGTACTGTTGCAGCGGCGCGTAGCCAAAGGTATGCAGCACCTGGAAGTCCGCAGGCTTGCCATCCTCGCCCTCGATGTTGACGAAGTACCCGCCACCCTTGCGATAGAAGTGTGCCTTGACCCCGTCCTGGTCATAGTGCACATCGTTGAAATCGCCCAGCACATTCGCCGCGCTGGCGTCGCGCAGCGCCCAGGCATGGTCGGAATGCTGCCACTGCCCGGCCTGCTGGGCATGGCAGCCCTGGCAACTGTCGGCATCGGCGTAGCCCTCGCGGTCCTTGGCCAAGGCAGGTAGTTGGCCTTCACCAACAGCTGCCGCGCCAAGGCTGACACCACTTGAAATGAGTAATAGGACCCCCAGGCAGAGCGCCACCCAACCGCCCTGCATCACCTGTGTACGCCATCCCATTCATCAGCTCCACGCTCCGCCCTGTCCCGGGCTGTTTTCAGTGCTGTCGCGTGTCGTGCCCCTTGTCTGACGTTCGCGACGGCGTCCGACTTCCAGGTCTGATCGTAGAAGGCATCTTCACTGCCGTACAGGCGCAGCGCCGCAAGAAAATTGCGCCCCGGTATCGTCTGGATGAAAACGGCGTCAGCCATTTACTGCGCGTATTTCTTGGCCCCGGCAACACAGATAACCGCACCCAGCGTCACCACAAGCATCAGCCAGCTGACGTGCTCGTGCAGAAGCAATGCGGCCAGCCCAAGCCCCATGAACGGCTGAAAGAGTTGCAGCTGACCCACTGCCGCGATGCCACCCTGGACCAGCCCTCGGTACCAGAACACAAAGCCAATCAGCATGCTGAACAGTGAAACGTAGCCGAAGCTGAACCACGCAGGGCCGCTTACCTTGGCAAAGGCATCAGGTGCTGGAAAATTGGCGATAGTCAGCAGCAACATAAACGGCAAGGCTACAAGCAGCGCCCAGCTAATCACCTGCCACCCGCCCAATGTTCGCGAAAGACGCGCCCCTTCGGCATACCCCAAGCCACAAACGACTACAGCAGCCATCATCAGCAAATCGCCCACCACCGACGCCTCTGCGCCATTCATCAACGCATAGCCAACGACCAGCCCAGCACCGGTCAACGAGAACAGCCAGAACAGTGGCCGAGGTCGTTCACCGCCCCGCAAAACGGCAAACGCTGCGGTACACAGTGGCAGCAGCCCGACAAAAACAATGGAATGTGCCGAGGTGATGTGCTGGAGGGCCAGCGCCGTCAGTAGCGGAAAACCGATAACGACACCCAGCGCGGTAACCACCAAGGAGGACACATCACCACGTTTAGGTCGCGGCTGCCGTAGCACGATCAAAAACAACGCAGCCACCGTGGCGGCAATCGTTGCCCTGGCACAGGTCAGAAACGTAGGTTCGAAGGCCGCCACTGCCACACGGGTGGCGGGCAACGAGCCCGCAAAGATCGCGACGCCAATGAAGCCGTTGATCCACCCGCTTGTTGTTCTTTCCATCGGTAAGCCCTCGATAAGTCAGGGCTCAGTACATCACTGACAGGCTCACCAAGGCCACGTACAATCCAATACAATTCAACAGAACTGTTATGCACATTAATCCAGCACAGTTGAGGATGCGATGAAGCGCAATGGCACGCGAATTCGAACGGTCATGGGTGAGATCCAGTCCAGGATAGCCTCTCGGGCCTACACACCGGGTGCGAGAGTTCCTTCGGTCCGCGCAATGGCTCAGACAATGCAGTTTTCGGTTTCTACCGTCCTTGAGGCCTACGAGCGGTTAATGGCAGAGGGTGTACTTAGCTCGCGCCCTGGTTCGGGCTTTTACGTAGCCGGGCCGGTGGCGCCATTGGCACTCACCGAACTTGGCCCAAAACTTGATCTTGAGGTCGACCCGTTGTGGATCTCGCGCCAGTCTCTGGAAACCTCCAGCGATGCGCTGAAACCGGGATGCGGCTGGCTACCGCCCTCCTGGATGTTCGAAGCGGGCATGCGTAAAGCGCTTCGGGTCGTTGCCCGTTCAGACACGGCCAAACTGACTGAATACGCTTCTCCGCTTGGGCATCCGCCGCTCAGGCAGTTTTTGTCACGGCGGCTGGCTGGCATCGGGATCGAAGCCCCTCTTGAACAGATCATGCTCACCGAATCGGGCACGCACGCCATCGACCTGATTTGCCGTTTTCTGCTGGAACCGGGCGACACGGTGCTGGTGGACGACCCCTGCTATTTCAACTTTCACGCACTTCTGAAAGCGCACAGGGTAAACATCGTAGGCGTACCCTACACGGCAACGGGCCCAGACATCGAGGCGTTCGGCACTGCCCTGCTCGAGCACGCCCCCCGGTTGTACATCACCAATTCCGGCATCCACAACCCAACAGGGGCCACCCTCTCTCCGGTCACGGCGCACCGCCTGCTCAAGCTGGCCGACAACTCCAGCCTGGTGATCGTGGAGGACGATATCTTCGCCGACTTCGAACATACGCCCGCGCCACGCCTGTCTGCCTTCGATGGCCTCTCTCGCGTCATCCAGATCGGCAGCTTTTCCAAGACTATCTCCGCCTCTGTCCGCTGCGGCTATATCGCTGCGCGTGGTGAATGGATCGACAGCCTGGTCGACCTCAAGATTGCGACAACCTTCGGCGGTGGGCGCTTGGCCGCGGACATCATCCATCACGCTATTACCGATAGCGGGTACCGCAAACACATGGAAAGCGTTCGCCTCCGGTTGGCCGAGCAAATGGACGTAACAGTGGCCAGGCTTCAGGCCATTGGTATCAAACCCTGGATAACGCCCCAGGCAGGTATGTACGTGTGGTGCCAGCTCCCACAAGGCAAGGACGCAGCAACGCTGGCGAGAACCTGTTTGAATGACGGTGTAGTGCTTGCGCCCGGAAATGCTTTTAGCCAGTCCATGACGGCAGGCGACTTCCTTCGTTTCAACGTTGCTCAATCAGGTGACGCCAGAGTTTACGACGTGTTGAAACGGGCCCTGGGTGCTTAGCCGCAAGGCCACAAAGCTGCCTCGGTCACCAGCGCAGCAGGCGTGGCCCGAGCAAGGTGCCCGCCAAAGCCGGCACCAGCATGCCCAGCACATACCAGAGCCCCCAAAACGGCGCCTCCATTTCCGGGCAATGCAGGCAATAGGCAAGGGTAGCCGTGGCACCTGCCAGCAGACCGCCCGCCGCGCCCGCCTGACGCAGGTGAATGGGTGCCAGGCCACGCAGCGCCCAGCCAATGGCAATCAGGGTGGGTACCGACAGCAAGGCGATGTTCAAGGCGCAGGTGCGCCAGGTGCGCCCCAGGATCAACTCGGCACGGGCACCCTCTGGGGCACCGAGCAAGCTCGTCGCAGCCCCCAGCCAGACCAACAGCAGCGGTAAACCAAGCAGCCCCCATAGCGCGCCGCCTTTCACTCCAGGCCTGGCCAACCGCTGGGTCAGCCACAGCGCCAGCAGCGCCACGCTACCGGGCAAGGCAAGCTTGGCCCAGAACAGCGGGGTGTGCGCCACCAATGCCAGGTCGGCGCGCACACCGTACAAGGCCACAGTCATCAGTACCGCACCCAACGCACCGCCCAGCACCGCCAGCGCCAGGCGTCGGGCCAGCGCATGGCGTTGCACCGGCCCTTCGCCGGCGGCCAGCAGGGCTATCAGGTCATCGGTCTTCATCGTCGCCCTTGCCTCCCATCAGCTTGGCCAATGCCTTCAGGCCCCGGTGAATGCCCACTTTCACAGCCGAGCTGGACAGGCCGGTCATGCGCGCGGTTTCTTCCACCGAAAGCCCCTCCAGCTTGACATGGACGATGGGCAAGCGCTGGCGCTCTGGCAATTGCGCCAACAGCTTGGCCAGGTCCCGAGTGGCTTGAGCCGCCTCTTGCTCGCTGGCGGCAAACAGGTCGCTGTCATCCTCCAGCCCTTCGTGCAACGCATCGTGGCGGGCGTAACTGCGATAGTGGTCCGCCAGTTTATAGCGGGCAATGGCCTGCACCCAGGCGGTCAGCGGTTGCTGCGCCTGGTAGGTGTGGCGGGCGTTGTGCACGGCCAACAACACCTCTTGCAGCAGGTCTTCGACTTCGCAGGGGCGTTGAGCAAGGCGCCGTGACAAAAAACTGCGCACGTGCACGGCCAACGCCGCCAGGAACATCCGATAGGCCGCCGCATCGCCGGTCAGCCCTTGCAGCAGCAACGCCTGCAACTGGGCCTCGCGTGCGCCAAGTGCCTCCTGAGTAATAGTTCGTTGCATCGGCCACCCGGGTTACACCCACCGTGGAAGTTTTTGTCGCGTAAAACCTGCCGCCTTCATACGGTAGGCGACTGTCACGCGGCCGCACTTTTTTTTCAAGGTGCTGTAACCGGTTCGGCCCAGCGGGCGAACTACTCCATGAGCCGCCGGTACAACGCCGCGGCCCCATCTTCCGGAGACCGCATCATGAAAACCCTCGCCCTCGCCACCGCCGCCCTCGCCCTGGCTTCGCTGGCCGGTGCTGCGCTGGCCGCTGACCCGGCCAACACCACCAGCGCTGGCGCTGCCATGGAGAAATGCTACGGCGTCGCCATGGCCGGCAAGAACGACTGCAAGGCTGGTGCCGGCACCACCTGTGCCGGCAGTGCCAAGAAGGACTACGACGGCATGCACTGGAAAAACGTGCCCGCAGGCACCTGCACGTCCATCAAGACACCCAGCGGCATGGGCTCGCTGACCCCGATCAAGTCCTGAGCGCAGGCCGCCGACCATGAATAGCATCGCGCCTCTGGGCGCCGGGCTCGGGCTGAAGGCCGAGCACTACACCGACGCCCTGCCGTGCCAGGCCAGTGGGCTGTGGTTCGAAGTGCACCCGGAGAACTACATGGTCGGCGGCCCGCGCAGGGCTTGGCTGCAACGCTTCGCCGAGCGCCACCCGCTGTCGCTGCACGGTGTCGCGCTATCGCTGGCGGCGGACGCCGCACCGGATGCGGCACACCTGCAACGCCTGCGGGCGCTGGTCGATGAGGTGCAGCCGACGCTGGTGTCGGAGCACCTGGCCTGGTCGACCTGGCGCGGGCTGTACCACCCCGACCTGCTGCCCTTCCCCCGCAGCAACGAGGCCCTGGCCCGCATCAGCGACAACATCTCGCGCACCCAGGATGCCCTGGGGCGTTGCATCGCCCTGGAGAACCCCAGCCACTACCTGCGACTGGAGGGGCATGACTGGGATGAAATCGGCTTTCTCAACGAGCTGGTGCGTCGCACTGGCTGCAGCCTGTTGCTGGATGTCAACAATGTATACGTCAGTGCCCACAACCTCGGGTTCAGCGCGGCAGCGTACCTTGAACGTTTTCCGGCTGCGGCCATCAGCGAAATACACCTGGCCGGCCACAGCCACGACTCCGAGGGCAGCCTGCTGATCGACTCCCATGACGCCGCCATCACCGCGCCAGTCTGGGCCTTGTATCAGCAGTTGATCGCCCGTATCGGCCCCCGCCCGACGTTGGTCGAGCGCGACGGCAACCTGCCTGCGTTCGATGAATTGCTGGCAGAGCGTGACACCGCCCAGGCGCTGCTCGATCAGGCAGGTACACGACCATGACACTTTCCCTTGGCCAGTTTCAGGACGCTTTCATCGACGCGCTGTATCACCGCCCTGCCCCCCAACTGGCCGCACTGGCGGGCCAAGCTGCATTCGCGGTGTACCGCAACAGCGTGCTGGCAGGTGCTGTCGAAGCCCTGCGCGGCAACTTCCCCAGCGTCGAAGTGCTGGTCGGCCAGGCCTGGATGCAGGAGGTCGCCGCGGCCTACGCACAACGAATGCCGCCAGACGACCCACGGCTGATCCACTATGGCGCGGCCTTCGCCGACTTTCTCGAACCGCTGCAGCGCCACTACGACATGCCTTACCTGGCCGATGTCGCCCGCCTGGATTTTGCCTGGTGCGAAGCATTTGCAGCGCCCCTGGAGCCCTGCCTTGTATTGACCGACCTGGCTGGGATGACCGCCGCAGACCTGGCAAACAGCTGCCTGGCACCACGAACCAGCGTGCGTTGGCGCTGGTTCGCACAGCATCCGGTTTTCACCCTGTGGCACTACAGCCGCGAGGGCCTGGCCTGGCCGCCAGAGCAGCCCTGGATCGCAGAGGGCGCGCTGTTGAGCGGCACGGCAGAAGGTGTCGCCAAACAAACACTGGAAGTCGGCGGCTGCGCCTTCCTGGATGCCTGCGCCCAAGGCCTGCCCCTGGAACAAGCCTCACAGGCCGCACTGTCGGCCCAGCCCGACCTGGACTTCACACAGCTACTCAGCCGCTTGCTGGCGGCACAGGTCTTTCGTCCCCTGTCATTCGCCTGAAGGAGGCGTCATGGACACCACTCACCTCTCCCACCCCGGCAATGGCCTGCGCCAGCGCTGGAACCACCTTGCCGACCGGGTGCAGCCGCTGTTGAGCGACACCCTGCTGTGCCTGGTGGCGCGCGTTGCCATCGCCTCGATCTTCTTTCTCTCTGGCCGCACCAAAGTCGAGGGCTTGCTGACCATCACTCCCTCTACATACGACTTGTTCCAAGGCGAGTTCGCCCTGCCGCTGGTATCGCCCTGGCTGGCAGCCCACCTGGCCACCTACGCTGAACACCTGTTCCCGCTGCTGCTGGTGCTCGGCCTGTTCACACGGCTTTCGGCGTTCGCGCTGCTGGGTATGACCACAGTGATCGAGGTGTTCGTCTACCCCGATGCCTGGCCGACCCATTTGTCCTGGGCCGGCCTGTTGCTGCTGCTGATCGGGCGTGGAGCGGGTGCGCTGTCGCTCGATCGCCGACTGGGGCTGCGTTGAGGTGGCCCTCCCTGTCAGAGGGCCGGCACCTGCCGAGCATCTCTTCGCACGGCTTGAGGGGGTACACCAAACCCACGGATGAACACCTCGCGCATATGGCGACGGTCCCTGAAGCCAGCCTCCTTCGCCACCACATCCAGGCTGTGCCGACTCTGCTCGATCATCAGCCGGGCAGCCTCCAAGCGCAGGCTCTCGATGGCCTTGGCCGGTGACTGCCCGGTCTCGGTGGTGAACACACGGGTGAATTGGCGCGGGCTCAGGTGCACCACTTCGGCAAGCTCCTCCACGCTCAATGGGCGGCTTAGGTGTTTGCGTGCGTAGTCCAGCGCGCTCTGGATACGGTCCGACTTGGGCGCAAGCGACAACAGTTCGGAGTGCTGGGACTGCCCGCCGGAACGGCGTTGGTGCATGACCATCTTGTGCGCAACCGACCTGGCCATCTCGGCGCCCAGGTCCTTTTCCACCATGCCCAACGCCATGTCCAGGGCGGCGGTCATGCCGGCAGACGTCCATATGTTTCCATCGACGATGAAAATCCGGTCTTCCTCGACATCGATCTTGGGGTGCAATTCACGCAGCTTGGGCGCATAGGCCCAGTGGGTCGTTGCGCGTCGCCCATCCAGCACGCCTGCCTGCGCCAGCACGAAACAGCCGGTGCAAAGCCCTGCTGTGCGCCGCGCAGCATCGACGAAGCCCCGCACGCAGGCCAGTACCTCTGCACCGGGCGGCGTCCAGGGCGTCAACGTGCCAGTGACCATCCAGGTGTCCGCCAGGCCCGGGGCGGCCATGGGTAGCGTGTCGATATGCATCCCCAGCGAGGAGCGCACCATGCCGCCTTCGATGGAAAAATTCTCGATCCGGTAAACCGCGCTGCCCACGACGATGTTGGCGAGCTCGAACACGGTTTGCGTGGCCAGTGACATGATCTGGAAGCCTTCGGTGATCAAATAGCCGACCCGGTGCATGGTGGAAGCCCTCTGCGCAATGTCCTGAAACACTACCATATACGTCGTTTAAGACAAGCAGCGCCTTCTGCATCATGGCCACACATACCCAAACAACGGAGTATCACCATGACACAGGTATTCAAAGGCACCGCGCTCATCACAGGCGCCTCCACCGGCATCGGTTCGATTTACGCAGAGCGGCTGGCACGCCGCGGCTATGACCTGGTGCTGGTGGCACGCAACCGGGAGCGCCTGAACGCATTGGCCGGCCGGCTCACCAGCGAAACCCGACAGAACGTGGAAGTGTTCCCGGCAGACCTGGCCAATGCCGATGACCTGGCCAAGGTCGAACGCAAGTTGCGCGAAGACGCCAGCATCAGCGTGCTGATAAACAATGCCGGCATCGGCACCCATACCAGCCTGCTGGACAGCGATGTCGAGCGCATGGCCGAAATGATCACCCTCAACGTTACCGCCCTCACCCGCCTGACCTATGCGGCTGTACCTGGTTTTGTCGCTCGCGGGCAAGGTGCGGTCATCAACATCTCGTCCGTCGTCAGCCTGGCGCCAGAGCTGCTCAACGGCGTCTACGGCGGCAGCAAGGCCTATGTCACCGCCTTTACCCAAGCGTTGAACAAGGAACTGGCGGGCAAGGGCGTGAAGGTACAGGCGGTACTGCCTGGGGCCACCGCCACTGATTTCTGGCAAATCGGCGGCTTGCCGGTTGAAAACCTCGACCCCGCCATCGTGATGTCGGCCCAGGACCTGGTGGACGGCGCGCTGCAGGACTTCGACAACGGCGTGCTGATCTCCCTTCCATCACTGCACGACCTGCAAGCTTTCGACCAGTACGAAGCTGGCCGACAGGCCCTGTTCGGCTTGCTGTCCAGCAACCAGTTGGCGCCGCGTTACAGCGTTGAGTAAGGGCTGGCGTGGAGCGCTGGGACCTTGCCGCCAGCGCTTCATGCAACTTTCATTTCAAGAGAGAAAGTCTTGCGCTATTCAAGCTGTTTATCGACTCAATCAAAACGCATAGCCTGAACCCACTTTTCCAATCCCCAATGAGGTAGCGCCAATGAAGGCCGTCGTTTACACCCAGCCTGGGTTGCCGATCCAGGACCCACAGTCGCTGTACGACACACAACTGCCCACACCGAAACCTGGCGCCCGAGACCTTCTGGTTGAAGTCAGGGCCATCGCCGTCAACCCGGTCGATACCAAGATCCGTGCAAGCCGTGGTGGAGAGCAACCACAGGTCCTCGGCTGGGATGCGGTCGGCGTTGTCCGCGAAGTCGGCCCAGAAGTAACGTTGTTCCGGCCCGGCGACGAAGTTTTCTATGCCGGCGCCATCGACCGCCCTGGCAGCTACAGCGAATTCCATGTGGTGGACGAGCGTATCGTCGGGCACAAGCCCCGCAGCCTGGACAACGCCAATGCCGCTGCCCTGCCCCTGACCTCCATTACCGCCTGGGAGCTGCTGTTCGACCGCCTGGGCGTTGAAGAAAACGGCGGCCAGGGCCAGAGCCTTCTGGTGATCGGTGCCGCTGGCGGGGTTGGCTCGATCCTGGTGCAGCTCGCCAGCAAGCTCACCCAGCTGACCGTCATCGGCACCGCTTCAAGGCCTGAAACCCAAGCGTGGGTCAAAGCACTGGGGGCTCATCATGTCATCGACCACACCGAATCGATCCCCCTGCAACTGGAAACGCTCAAGCTTGACCCGGTCGACCATGTGATCAGCCTGACGCACACCGACACCTACCTCACCCAGCTGATCGAAGTGCTTCGCCCACAAGGCAAGCTGGCACTGATCGACGACCCGGCGCAACTGGATGTGGTGCCGCTCAAGCGCAAGTCGCTGTCCCTGCACTGGGAGCTGATGTTCACGCGCTCGCTGTACAAGACCGAGGACATGATCAAGCAGCATCAACTGCTCGAGCGCGTTTCGCAGCTGGTCGATGAGGGCGTGCTGAAGACGACCCTCGGCGAGCACTACGGCACGATCAGCGCCGAGCACCTCAAACGTGCCCACGCCATGATCGAGAGTGGAAAAGCACGTGGCAAGATCGTTCTGGAAGGCTTCTGATCGTGTGTTGACTCACCTTGCTTGAGCCTGCCAGCCGGTTTGCCGCTGCGTACCCTGTGCTGATCGGCTGCGCCCTGCAAAAACGTTGGAGGCAATTGGGCAAAAATCGGTTTCCTTTCTAGTATGAAGGCGTTGCAGCATTGTTGTTGCGTGTCCCGACGCCTCTCGACAAGGAACCGAGAATGCCCATACCCGTCGTTGCCCGTCATTGCCTGCCCATGCTGCTGGCCCTGACCAGCCTTTGTGCCTATGCCGAACAGGAGATACCGGCCGAGGGCACACAGCCGATCCGTGTACTGCTCGCCGCCGAGCTGGAAACCACCCTGTCCAGCCAGATGAACGGCACGCTGGGCGAATTGAAAACCAGCTTCGG
Source organism: Pseudomonas sp. NBRC 111140 (assembly GCF_001320885.1). NCBI lineage: Bacteria > Pseudomonadati > Pseudomonadota > Gammaproteobacteria > Pseudomonadales > Pseudomonadaceae > Pseudomonas > Pseudomonas sp. NBRC 111140. The sequence continues at coordinate 74,249 of NZ_BCBQ01000002.1, read as the reverse complement.
TGAACGGGTGGCCAAGGGCGCGACCCTGGCCCGCTTCAACTGCAGCGAAGCCCAGGCACGGGGCAAGGTGGCGGTGGCCGAACTGGCCATGGCCCGGCAGAACCTGGAGGCCAAGAAGCAGCTGCGCAAGCTGGATGCCGTGGGCGATATCGAAGTGGCCGCCGCCAACACCGAAGTGCAGAAAGCCGACGGGGCGCGGGCCATGGGCGAGGCACAGATGAGTTACTGCCAGGTACAAGCGCCGTTCTCCGGCCATGTCGCCAAGGTCTACGTCAAGCCTTACCAGACGGTCAGCGCTGGCACGCCACTGTTCGACCTGGTCAGTGATGGCGCCTTGAAAGTGCGCTTGAATGTGCCCTCCAGCCAACTGAAGACACTCAGCCCCGGCCAAGCGCTGCAAGTGCAGGTGCATGAAACCGGCAAGACCTACCCGGCGAAAGTCAGTGTGATCAACGCCAGGGTCGACGCGGTGGCTCAGACCGTAGAACTGGAAGCACGCTTCGACCAGCCGTTCCCTGAGTTGATGGCGGGCATGAGCGGCACGGCGCGGTTCGCGCCATGACCATGAACCAGCCATTGCCCCACCCCCAGCTGTTGCTGCAACTGGACGCCTTGCGCGACAAGGCCATGACCGCCGAGTCGTTGAATGCCCTGGCCTTCAGTATGGCCAACGACCTTTACCCGCTACTGCCGTTTCACCAAGCGCTGGTATTCAGGCAGGCCAAGGGGGCGCTCGAGCTGCTGTGCGTATCGGGCCTGGCGCGCCCCAGCGAAGACTCGCCCTACCTGGTCTGGCTCAAGCGCTCCAGCCGCTGGCTGGCTGAGCAGTTGACCGATCGAACACCTGCGTGGCTGACCCAGACCACGGCCACGCCCCCGCCAGACATTGCCGAAGGCTGGTCGGAATGGTGGCCGTCTGGCCTGCTCTGCGTGCCGCTGCATACGCAAGAAGGTGAACGCCTGGGCGTGCTGGTGCTGTTGCTCGAAGAAGCCCCGCCCGCTGCGCTGTACCAGCACCTGGACGGTCTGACCCGTACCTGGGCTTACTGCTGGAGCGCCCTGACCCGCCGCCAGCGCCTCGGCCGCTGGCGCCCCAGCCGCCGCCAGGTGCTGCTGGTCGCGCTGCTGTTCGGCGCCCTGCTGCTGGTGCCCGTGCGCCAGACTGCACTGGCGCCGGCGCAAATCGTTTCGCGCCAGGCGCAGATCGTCACTTCACCGATCGATGGGGTGATCAACCAGGTACAGGTACGCCCCAACCAACCGGTCGAGGCCGGTACACCCTTGTTCGCCCTGGACGAAACCACCCTGCGAAGCCGCGCCGATGTGCTCGGCAAAGAAGTTGCAGTGGCCGATGCCGAGCTTGTGGCCGCCAGCCAGCGCGCCTTCGACAACCCGCAAAGCAAGGGCGAACTGACCTTGCTGCAAGGCCGGGCCCAGCAGCGGCGCGCGGAGCTTGCCGCCGTACAGGCGCAGCTCAAGCGTACCCAGGTGCTGGCACCACGGGCCGGCGTGGCGGTATTCAGTGACCCCAACGACTGGCTCGGCAAACCTGTCTCGACCGGCGAACGGATCATGCAAGTCGCCGACCCTGCGCAACCGGCGATGCAGATTCAACTCGCCGTGGCCGATGCCATCGCCCTGGAGCCGGGTGCAGAAGTCACCCTGTTCCTCACCGCCTACCCGCTCAGCCCGCTCAAAGGCAAAGTCCTTGAAACCAGCTACCAGGCCAGGCCTGCCGACGATGGCGTGGTGGCCTACCGCCTGCTGGCCAGCATCGACGAGCATGCCGCGCATGCCCGCCTTGGCCTGCATGGCACAGCCAAGCTCTACGGCGACCGGGTGATACTCGGCTATTACCTGCTGCGCCGACCGTTGGCCAGCCTGCGGGCTTGGAGCGGCTGGTGATGCTCGATCCCGCCGACCTGCCATTGCCGCCGCTGCGCGAAGACCTGCGCCTGTGCGAAGCGGCCGACAACCGCGACGGCGAGCCTGCCTGGATGATCCACGACACGGTCATCAACCGCTTCTACCGCATCGGTTGGCTGGAATTCGAATGCCTGCTGCGCTGGGGCCAGTCGCCCCGCCAGATCAGCGCCCAAGTGTCACGCGACAGCGCACTGAACCCGGATGTGGAACAGGTGCTGGAGCTGCGTGCGTTTCTCGAACAACACCACTTGCTGCGCCCCGGCAGCGAGCAACTGGGCCGGCTGCAGGCGCAGAGCGAAGCGCGCACCTGGTCAAGCTGGCGCTGGTGGCTGCACCACTACCTGTTCTTTCGCATCCCGCTGCTGCGCCCGCAAGTGGCGCTGCAGCATTTGGCCAAAGCCCTGGGCTGGCTGTTCCACCCACTGACCGGCCTGTCGGTGGTCGCGCTGAGCTTGCTGGGCATCATCCTGGTGATGCAACAGTGGGACAGCTTCACCCATGCGGTGGTGGAGTCGTTCTCCAGCGAAGGGCTGTTGAGCTTCGCCCTGGCGCTGATCGTCGCCAAGACCTTGCATGAGCTGGGCCATGCATTGGTGGCCACACGCCTGGGGTTGCGGGTCGGGCACATGGGCGTGGCCTTTCTCGTGCTGTGGCCCATGCTGTACACCGATACCGGCGAAAGCTGGAAGCTCAAACGTCCCCGCCAGCGACTGGCGATCGCCTCGGCAGGCATCGCCACCGAACTGTCCCTGGCGGGCCTTGCAACCTTGGGCTGGGCGCTATGTGACGACGGCCCGCTGCGCAATGCCCTGCTGTACCTGGCGACCACCAGCTGGGTGTTGTCACTGGCGCTCAACGCCAGCCCGTTCATGCGCTTCGACGGCTATTTCATCCTCAGCGACCTGCTCGACTTTCCCAACCTGCACGAACGCGCTTCCGCGTTGGCACGGGTTGCCCTGCGGCGCAACCTATTGGGGCTGCAGGAAGCGTGGCCAGAGCCGTTCCCTGTCGGGCAACGTCGGTTGCTGGTGGCATTCGCCTTCGCCACCTGGTTGTACCGCCTGGTGCTGTTTCTGGGTATCGCCGTGGCGGTGTACCTGTTCTTCTTCAAACTGCTGGGGATCGTTCTGTTCATGGTTGAAATCGCCTGGTTCATTGCCTTGCCGGTGAAGCGCGAGCTGAACCATTGGTGGCAGCAACGTACACGCATCCCGGGGCGGCGCAAGCAACTGTTCTACCTGGGCCTGGGGTTGGCCGTGCTGGCGCTGGCGATCCCTTGGCACAGCCAGGTGGATGCCGTAGGGGTGGCCCGCGCCGAGCATCAACTGCGGGTCTACACGCCCTACCCAGCGCGCCTGCAAACCCTGCGTGAACAGGGCCCGGTCAAGGCCGGCGAAGTGCTGGCAGTGCTCGACGAACCCGACCTGGACTCACGCCTGCGCAGCAGCGAAGCCACCGCCCGCAGTTATCAGGCACGCCTGTCCGGCCTGCTGGCCGACCCGGCCGGGCTGAGCGTGGACGCGGCCACCCAGCAACGCCTGAGTGTGCAAAACGAAGAGGCGCGTGCCGCACGCAACGAAATCGCCCGGCTTAACCTGCAAGCGCCGTTCGCAGGCACCTGGTTGGACCACGACCAGGACTTGCGCCCCGGCCAGTGGGTCAGTCGCCAGGAGCCCCTGGGCATCCTGATCGACCCCAGCCGTTGGCAGATCGATGCCTATGTGGCGCAGGACCAGGTTCACCACCTGGCCGTCGGCAACCCCGTACTGTTCTATCCCGAGGGGCAGGCCAGCGCCTTGCGCGGCAAGGTCCTGGCCATCGGCAGCACGCGCGCCAGCCAGCTGGCCCACCGCATGCTGTCTTCGCACTTCGGCGGGCCGGTACCAACCGGCTCGCAACCGCTGGTGCCCAACAACGCCATGTTCCAAGTACTGATCGCACTGGACGAGCCTCCTGCAAGCCTGCACGAGATGCGTGGCAGGCTGAAGATCGAAGGGCAGCGGCGCAGCGTACTAGGGGAACTGGGCACCTGGCTGGCGTCGGTAGTGTTGCGCGAAAGCGGCTTCTGAACGACCGCACCGGCCATGCTTGCACCAGAATGGGAAGCGACTACGCTTGCTGAGATCCCGATTCTGGTGACGTTTCTGCGAGCAGGTATTCATCATGGACATGAAGAACAGAGCCGGTATCGGCGCTACCTTGCGCCCCCGGTCACAAACCCTGGCCCTCGAACAACGGATTCTGTTCGACGGTGCAGCCGCTGCCGCTGTCGACCAGCAGCACAGCGACCCCGGTCACGCCGAGGCCAAGGACACCAGCCACCCCGCCCCCACCGCCAGTGAAGCGCAAACCACCGCCGCACCCGCCGCCCAACCGCGCAACCTGGTGGTGGTCGACGCCCGCGTGGAAAACCGCGACCAGCTCGTCGCCAGCCTGCCGGCCGGCACCACCGCACTGGTCGTGGACGCAGGCCAGGACGCCATCGCGGCCATCAGCAATACCCTGGCGCAACTGGGCAAGGTCGATTCCATTCAGGTGTTCTCCCACGGCGCCGCTGGCCAGTTCACCCTGGGCAACCAGGTGTTCACCCAGCAATCCGTCGAGCAACTGGGCGAGCGCCTCAGCGCATGGCGCGGCGAACTCAATGCCGGGGCCGACATCCAGCTGTACGGCTGCGACGTCGGCGCCGGCAGCAGCGGCCAGGCGCTGGTTGACGAACTGGCGCGCTGGACCGGCGCCGATGTCGGCGCCTCGAACAATGCCACCGGCAGCCAATTGGCCGGTGGCGACTGGCGCCTGGAAGTGCGCAGCGGCGACGTGGACAAGACCATCGCCCTGGCCGCCTCCACGCTGACCAGCTTCCAGGGCCTGCTGGCCGATGCCAGCCCCACCGCAAGCCTTGGCAGCGGTGGCGCCGAAGTGCAGCTGGGCGAACAATTCACCTTTACCGTCAGCTTCACCAACCCCTCGACCCAGGAAGGCTACGCCCCTTATCTCGACCTGTTCATGCCCGCCACTGGCCGTGACGGCAACGATGGCGCCACATTCGTGTCCGCTACCTATCTGGGACAGGCAGTGAACAGCTTCGTGATCACCTTCGATGCCAACGGCAATGCCAGCCACCCGCTGGCCAAGGATGCCAGTGGCAATGCACTGGTAATCAATGCCGCCAGTGTCGGCATGAAGCCCGGTGACCAGATGGTGGTGCTGCAACTGCCTTACGCCAGCGTGACCAATGGCCAGCCCAGCATCGACATCCAGGTCACCGGGCTGTTGAGCAACCTGGCCGATACCAGTTACTCCGATGGCGCGCCCAACCTCACCATCAATGCCAGGGCCGGTTTCGAGTACGGCAACGACTCGCTGAACAACCCGGTTCAGGACCCAAGCCTGGTCGAAGCCTCGCTGCACAGCTTCATCATCACCCCCACCCTGCTCAAGGTCACGCAAACGGTCAACATGCCCGAAGGCGAAACCGTCACCGGCCCCAACTACACCCGCACCCAGACGGTCACCGTGACCCCGGCCCCCGGCCAGACCCTGACCAACGTCACCGTGACCCAGACGGTGCCCGATCAGGTCCATGTCAGCGCCATCACCCCAGGCCCCGGCGGCACGCTGACGTCGGTCACCCTGCACGACGGCACGGTGCTGACCGACCCCGCGCTGATCGCAGCAGCGTTGGCCAACCCCAACGCCTTCGTGGCCAGCTATGCCATTCACTACGACAGCCTGAGCGCCGCCAGCGAAACCCAGGTGAGCTTCTATGTGCCGGAAATCGACGCCAATGGCCGCCCAGTGCTCGACCCGACTACCGGCAACCCGGTCACCATCAATTTCGGGACCGCCAGCGTCACAGGCGGCTGGAACCCGCTCGACCCGCGCGACCGCCCGCTGGACCCGGACGGCTACCCGTTCAGTGAAACCGGCAATGGCCAGGGCGTGACCTTCGTCGCCAAGTCGATCACCTTGCTCAAGCAAGTCGACCTGCAGAACGACGTCGGCAGCGTCGGCCTCACCCCCGGCGACACCCTGCGCTACACCATGGACGTGGCCATTTCCGACTTCTTCGCCTTCGGCGAAAACATCCTCGAGCAAGGCCAGTTCACCGTCACCGACCAGCTTGGCGACGGCTTGACGTTCAGCTCAGCCAACCCACCCACCCTGCTGCTGCAGGGCAACGGCACGTCGTTGAGCATCGCCCTGGTCTTTACCCAGACGGTGAACGCCGACGGCAGCACCACCTTGGTGTTCGACATTGCCGAATCCATTCGCCAGGCAATCGCCGGCCCCGGCGTGGCGGCCTTGTTCGGTGACCTCTACGACGATACCGAACAGAACGGCGCTACCGGCCTGCGCATCGTCTATGACGCTACTGTCGACACCACCTACACCACCGACCACCCGCCCCACGACCAACTCAACGAAGGCGACAGCGTGGGCAACAATGCCATCGTGGCCGCTACTGTGCTGCGCGATGCGTTGAACATCGGCGGCACCCAGACGGATGGTTCCAGCACCCTCAGCACCATCGAAACCTCCAACGTCGATATCGAGCTCACCCAGGTCAACGGCGGTAACCCGCCCGCCAACGGTGAGCTGCGCCCAGGCGATGTGGTGACTTTCACCATCAGCTACGATTTGCTGATAGCCGACTACGAGAATTTCAAGCTTACCGCCTACCTGCCGCTGCCATTGCTGGATGCCAGCGGCATCAGCTGGAGCTTCGGCACCGGTGTCGGGCAATGGAGCATCGGCAGCGGCAACACCATTCTGGACGTGCCGGACAGCGTCACCACCGGCCCCGGCAACTCCATCGTCTTCGACTTCGGCAACTACGCCTCCGGCGGCCTCAATGGCGGCACGGTGCAAGTGCGCTTCACCATGGTGGTCGGCGACCAGCCGTTCGCCGACCAGCGTGAACTCGACGTGCTGGCGCAATCGAGCCAGACCACCACGGTGGACAAAACCGTGCTCGTCTCCTCGGACGTGGCGGTGATCGAGTCGGTGGCCGAACCGGTGCTGGACATCAAGCACGGGGTTGTCTCCAGCAGCAACGGCACGGTCACCGGCACCACGGGCAGCTGGAACGCACCCGGCACCAGCGGCGTGCCGTTCGGCGGCAGCGTCACCAGCCTGGCGGCGGTGGACGGCAACGTCAGTGGCATCGACGGCGCCGACACCCTGCGCCTGGCCACCGCCCTCAAGAACACCGGTGGCGGCGGTGCCTACGATGTCAGCACCAGCATCACCCTGCCCACCGGGCTTGCCTTTGTCGGTGGCAGCCTGGCGGCGGCCAACCTGCAAATCTACCGTGGCGACGGCACCTTGCTGGTGGCCGGCACCGACTACAGCGTCAACGGCAGCACCATCACGTTCCTCGACGCCAATGGCCAGGCCACCCTCCTGGCTGGCCGTGCAGGCACCGCCAGCGACTTGTCCGGTGCCAACGTTGTGGTCATCACCTACGACGTCACTGTCAACGACGCGATCCTCGCCTCCAGCACCCTGCAAAGCAGCGCAGCGCTGACCAACTACGCCAGCGTCAATGGCGGCCAGGACTTCACCCCAACCGACCTGGTGGAAGTCGCCAACCAGCAGGTCGCCGCCCCTGGCATCAGCAAGACCTACCAGAACGGCAGCCTCAGCGACGATGATTCCAGTGCCGCGCACACCACCGGCAGCAACCTGGTGGTCGGCGAAAGCATGACCTACGACATCGTCATCACCTTGCCCGAAGGCGTGACCAGCAACCTGCGCCTCAACGACCTGATCCCGCCCGGCCTGCGCCTGGACCCACGCTTCAATGGCAACCTCGGCTACCAGCTGATTACCACGGTGGCCGGCAGCGCGGCGCTGACCGCAGACTTCAATGGCAGCGTCAGTATCAACCCGCTCACGCCGGACGGCAGTGACGGTGCCGACCTGCAACTGGTGTTCAGCAGTGCCGGTGCCAACGCCGACAACGTAACCGGCAACAACAGCTTCGTCATCCGCCTGGTACTGGTGGCCAGCAACGTGACTGGCAACCAGCAAGGCACCACGCTGAACAACGGGGCGCAACTGGTATACAGCGACCCCGACGGCGATACCCCCAATGGCGCCACGCCGGTAGAGCGCAACGTGGTCAGCGCACAGCAACCGAGCGTCACCATCGTCGAGCCGACGCTGACGGTGACGCAACAGATCACCTCTACGCCGGTGTTCGGAGGTTACGAAGACGGCGACGTGGTCACCTTCGAGATCGTCATCACCAACACTTCGGGTACCAACGCCTTCGATATCAGCCTGCTCGACGGCCTGCCCACCGAACTCTCTGGCGTCAGCATTATCGGCATTACCTACAGCGGTGGTGCGACCAACAATGGCGGCGCGGACTTCATCATCCAGGGTGGCCAACTGATCAGCGTCAGCGGGGCCAATATCGACATCGCCAACGGCGGTCGTATCGTGCTGCAACTGACCGGCACCGTGAACGCCACGGCAGCCGGTGAAGCGGCCTTTGCCAACGCCGTGGAGGTGCGCTGGACCAGCCTTGACGGCAGCAGCAATGCGATCGACACCGTCAATGGCGAACGCAGTGGCGAAGATGGCCTGCTCAATGGCGGCAGCCTGAACGATTACCGGCTGGCATCGTTGCTCACCTTCCAGGTCAGCAACGGCGTGCGCATCTCTCGGGTAGGCGGCGTCACCGACACGCCCCCCGCCACCAACAGCAGCGGCGTGACCGACACCAGCGGTGTTTCCGAGACGGTGGTGGTCGGTGAAATCGTGCGCTATCGCGTGGCTGTGCTGGTGCCCACCGGCGACAACCCTGACTACCAGATCCGCATCGAACTCGCCGCTGGCCTGGAGTTCATTCCCGCCAGCCTCAACAACATCCTCATCGCCTTCCTGTCCAACACCCCTGCCGGCCTGACCACCGATGCCACCAACCTGATCAGCAGCGGCACCTTGAGCATGCCGGGCAACGAGCTCAGCGATGTGGCGCAAGGCATCAACCCAGATCTGTCCGGCGCCGTACCGACCGGGGTGTTCGACATCAACAATGGGCGGCTGGTCATTACCACCCATGCAGATGGCAGCCAGACCGTCACGTTCAGCCTGGGCAACCTGATCAACAACGAAATCAACGACCCCGATGTCGAAGGCGTGGTGCTGGAATTCAACGTGCGCGTCAGCAACGTGGCCAGCAACCAGGCCGGTGCCAACCTGGGCGTGTCGGCCCACGAACACGTCGGCCTCAACGGCGGCGTGGACAGGGGCAAGAGCGACACCCTGTTCGAGCGGGTGGTCGAGCCCAGCTTCGTCAACCTGGACAAATCGGTCATCGACGTCAGCCCAGGCAACGGCACCACCAACGCCACGGTTTCGGTAAGCTTCACCCAGAACGGTGACGTGCCCGCCTACAACACTCACCTGGCCGACCAGTTCCCCAACGGCAGCAACTACCAGGTACAAAGCATTCTGCTCAACGGCGCGGCGCTGGACCTGGCCAACCTGCCGGCAGGCGTCAGCTTCAGCGACGGTACGGGGATTTCACTGGACTTCGATCGCCTGGCGCCAGGCGACACCGTGCAGGTGATCTACACGGTCACCCTGCCCAACGTCACCATCGCCGACAATGCTGCCAGTTCTGCGGTACTGACCTGGACCAGCCTGCCCACCGACTTCGAGAACAACGGCTGGGGCGGCTCGCTGCCCGCCATCGCCGGTGGCGCCACCGGTGAGCGCAACGGCCAGGACGGCGCCAACGGCCTGAACAACTACGTGCTCAGCGAAGGGGCTGGCATGGGGGTGATCCAAGGCACGCTATGGGACGACACCCGCAGCGCCACCGACAGCGTCACCCCCGATGGCCCAGGCCTGGACGGCATCGACGTGACCCTGACCTGGGCCGGTGACGACGGCCAGTTCGGCACCGCTGACGATCGCACCTTCACCACCGTTACCGCCAATGGCGGTTTGTACCAGTTCGCCCTGTTGCCCTCGGGCAGCTACCTGGTGGCCGTGGCGCAAGACCATCAAGCAGCGGCGAACAACAACTTCCGGTTACGCATCGACAGCGATACCGGCACTGCGGCGAGCGGGCTTGGCGGCATCAACCTGGCCTTGGGCGAAGGCTCGACTGGCACCGCCGATGCCGGCTACGTGCACCTGAACGAAGCCCCGGTCAACACCGTGGCCGACCAACAGGGGCTGGAAGACACGGTGCTGCACCTCACGGGGCTGGCCATCAGCGACGTGGACGTGAATGCTGGCAATGCCGACGGGGTCATGACCATTACCCTGTCGGTACTCCACGGGGTGCTCTGGCAAAGCGCCACCCCACCGGCAGCCAACGCTACACCACCGGCCGGTGCCGGACGCAGCCTGGTACTGACTGGCACCCTGGCCGAGTTGAACGCACTGCTCGCGCAGCTTTATTACAAAGGCGACCAGGACTTCAACACCGCACGCACCGCCGAAACCCTGACCATGGTCACCAACGACCAGGGCAACTACGGCGACCACCCGCTCAACGGCGACGGTATCCCTGGGCAAAACCCGGTCGATGCCCTGACCGACACCGACGTGATGAACATCATCATCACCCCGGTCAACGACGCGCCCATCGCCAACGCCGACCTGGCGATCGCGGTGGAGGCCGGCGGTTTCAACAACGGCGACCCGGGCGTGAACCCGACTGGCAACGTGCTGCTCAACGACACCGACGTCGATATCCAGACCAACGGCGACGTGCTTACCGTCACCCGCATTGCCAACAACCTCACACCAGGGGGTGTGGCGGTGGGCGACAATCTCGTCACAGTCTTGCAGGGCCTCTACGGCACCTTGGTCATGCGGCCCAATGGGGGCTTCCAGTACATCGTCGACAACGACAACCCCGCTGTGCAGGCGCTGCGCACCGCTGGCCAGTTCATCAGCGAGTTCTTCAGCTACGACATCGTCGACACCGGCGGCCTGGGCAGCAGCGCGGTGCTGCAGATCAACATCCACGGTGCCAACGACACGCCGATCGCCCACGGCGACGTCGCCACTGCCATCGAAGCCGGGGGCACCAACAACAGCACACCGGGCCAGGACGCAGTCGGCAACGTGCTGGACAACGACACTGACGTGGACTCCCCAGCGCTGGGCGAAACCAAGCATGTCACCACCCTACGTTTCGACGGCCCGGGCGGCGGGCGCATCATCCCCCTGCCCAGCGGTGGGTCGACCACCATGGTGGCCAATTTTGGCACCCTGACCCTCAACACCGACGGCAGTTACCGCTACGTGGTCGACAACAACAACGCTGCCGTCCAGGCGCTGTCCCCCGGCCAGACCTTGGTCGAACAGTTCAGCTACCAGATGGCCGATACTGATGGCCTCAGTTCCATCAGCGTGCTGGTTATCACCATCCAGGGTGCCAATGATGCGCCGGTGGCCGTGGACGACCATGGCACCGCCACTGCCGGTGCCAGCGATGGCAGCCCAGCACCGGTCAATGCCAGTGGCAACGTGATCACCGGCAACGGTGGCGTGGGCGCAGACACCGACGTCGACAACCTTGACCAGCCAACCGCCACCCAGCTCAAGGTCGACGGTGTGCGCAGTGGCCTGGAAAGCACCGGGGGTGCACTCACCCCGGTCGGCGCCGGCAGCCCCGCAGCCATCGACGGCAGCGTGGCCCGGCTGGCCGACAACAGCCTGATCAGCGGCAACTTCGGTCAGCTCATCCTCAACCAGGACGGCACCTACACCTTCGTCGTCAACAGTGCCGACCCTGCCATACGTGCCTTGGCGGCCGGGCAAAGCCTCGACGTGATCTTTACCTACCAGATCCACGACAGCGGCGGGCTGACGGACCAGGCGCAGCTGGTGATCACCGTCACCGGGGTCAACGACCCACCCGTGGTCAACGCCGTCAACATCGACGCCATCGAAGCCGGCGGCCTGAACAACGCCATCGCCGGCGTCGATCCCAGCGGCAACATCAGTGCTGCCTACAGCGACCCCGACGGCGATACCCTGAGCATCAGCGGCGTGCTCAGCCCAACGGGGGTGACAGGCATTCTCGGGCAACCACTGGCGGGCAACTACGGCAGCCTGGTCCTGGATAGCCAGGGCAATTACCGCTACGTGGTAGACAACGCCAACAGCGCCGTGCAGGCCCTGCGTACCGATGCCGACCGGCTCACCGAGGTATTCCAGTACAGCGTCAGCGATGGTAACGGCAAGACCGTCACCGCCACCTTTACCGTGGTCATTCACGGTCGCAATGACACGCCGATCGCCGCCAATGACAGTGCCATCGCCGTCGAAGCCGGTGGCGTGAACAACGGCACGCCAGGCCAGGCCGGCAGCGGCAATGCCCTGGGCAATGACCTTGATGTGGACGCCGGTGACAGCAAGACGCTGGATGGTGTTTACCTGGGCACCCTCGCCGCCGGCGGTACGTTCGTCCAGGTTGGCGCGGGCGCCACGCAGGTCGCCGGTAGCTACGGCACTTTGAGCATCGATGCCAACGGCAATTACGTCTACACCGTCAACGACAGCCTGGCGGCCGTACAGGCTCTCAAGGCCGGCGAAAGCCTGGTCGAAACCTTCAGCTACCGCATGCACGACACCGAAGGTGCCAGCTCCCAGGCACAAATCACCATCACCATCGAAGGGCGCTACGACACCCCCGTGGCCCATGATGACCTGGCGTACGCGGTGGCCACCGATGACGATGGCAATGGCGGGCGCAACCCCACCGGCAATGTGCTGAACAACGACACTGACGTGGATGCCAATGACAGCAAGACCGTCACCGCCGTGGGTGTGGGCGAGGAAAGCAGCAACCCGACGCTCGACCCGCTGACCGGCAGCGCCACCGTCACCACCAACTATGGCACCCTGACCCTCAATGCCGACGGCAGTTACCGCTTCGTGGTCAACTCCAGCGACCCGGACATCATCGCACTCGGCCCGTTGGGCTTCGTCATCCAGCGCTACACCTACCAGGTCACCGACGGCGGCGGCCTGAGCGACACCGCGACCCTCTTCGTGCTCATCCGCGGTGAAAACCAGCCACCGGTGGCCAACCCTGACCAGGGCCTGGCCATCGAAGCCGGCGGCCTGGACAACGCCATCCCCGGCAGCAACCCGTCCGGCAACGTGATGGACAACGACAGCGACCCCGACACCATCAACATCATCGTGCCGGAAACCCTCGAAGTGCTGGCGTTCTGGAGCGGCGACGGGCCATTGCCAGGTAGCCCCACCGCAGTCGGGCAAACGTTGCGCGGCCAGTACGGCGACCTGACCCTGAACGCCGACGGCAGCTGGAGCTACGTGCTCGACAACAGCCTGGCGACGGTGCAGGCACTGCGTGTCAGCGGCCAAACCCTGGTGGACAACTTCACCTACCTGCTCACCGACCTCTGGGGCGGCACCGCCAACGGCCTGCTGAGCATTACCATCGACGGCCGCAACGACGTCCCGGTAGCCCACGATGACACCGCCATCGCCGTGGAAGCCGGCGGTGTGAACAATACCGGCGCGGGGGTAGACCCGCGCGGCAACGTGCTGGACAACGACACCGACGTGGACGGCGTGCAGTACGGTGAGAGCAAGACCGTGCTGCAGTACAGCGCCGAAAACGGCCAGACCGCCAGCGCAGGCCAGCTGCTGCAAGGCCTGTATGGCACCCTGCTGATCAGTGCTGACGGCAGTTACCAATACCTGGTCGACAACACCAACCCCATCGTGCAGGCCATGCGCAGTGCGAACGAAACATTACGCGAAGTGTTCACCTACCGCATGCGCGATACCGCTGGCGCCACCTCCGAGGCACGTCTGAGCGTGACCGTCCAGGGGGCCAACGACAACCCTGTGGCCCGCGATGACAGCAACACTGCCAGTGACCAGGTACCAGCGCCGCACACCAGCGGTAACGTGCTGCCCAACGACAGCGACGTGGACGGCGGCGATAGCCTGACCGTCACGGGTATCCGCAGCGGCCAGGAAGGCGCCAGTGGCACTGCCGGTGTCATTGGCCAGCCCATCGCCGGCCGCTACGGCACCCTGGTGCTCAATGCCGACGGCAGCTACACCTACACCATCGACCTGAGCAACCGCGAGGTGCTGGCGGCGGCGGGCCTGGGGCAAGTGCTCCAGGACTATTTCACCTACACCGTCAGCGACCTGGCCGGTGCAACCGACCAGGCCCAGCTGACCATCACCCTGGATATTTCCACGCCTTACATTCCACCGGGGCCGTACCTGGACCGCGACAGCCAGGAAAGGTTGGGCGGCTTGCCGCTGCCGGAGGTTACGCCAGCGATCTACGTCACGCCGGTGGTGGAACAGATCAACCAGTCCCTGACCCTGTCGGCCTGGGGAGCCGATGGCAGCAACGTGCAATTGTTCGCCACACCCGAAATCGAAAGCCAGTCCCTCGGCGCCCAGCTTGGCCTGGTCAACGGCCAGTTCGTCGCCAAGGCAGTGGCCGCCAGCCGGTTGGCCAGCGAGGAGGACAAGGACTGGGTCGACGGCCGCCAGGGCGTCATCAGCCTGAGTGCCGATGGCCTGTTGCCAGACCCGTCACTGTGGGCACCTCTGCCTCGTGACATGGCGCCTGAACAACGCGCGCAGCCGGCGAACGGCTTCCGCGCACAATTGCGCGAAGCCGCGCAGCGTCGCGGTAGCAACGCACCATGACGCCGATGTCTCATCACGGATTGAACAAGGACAGCCTATGCCCGTATCGACATTGAAAAGCCTGAGCACCGTCACAGCCCTCGGCCTGCTGCTCGGCGCCTGCTCGGCCTTCGAGCCCAAGCCCTACAGTGAAGACGAAATGCGTCAGCGGGTCATCGAGGACCAGGCGCGCATGTACAAGGAACAGGAACCGGTCAACGGGCCGATTACCTTCTACGAAGCGTCGGCGCGGGCCCTGAAATACAACCTCGACTATCGCCTGAAACTGCTGGAGAGCGCCCTGGCCTCGGACCTGCGCGATGTTTCCAGCCACGAGATGCTGCCGCGCCTGGTCGCCTCCGCCGGCTACGCCGGGCGCAACAACGATTCCGGCGGCACCTCGATCGGCATCGAAGACCGCCAGGTCAGCTTGCGCCCGTCCACCTCCGAGGAGCGCTACCGCACGCTTTACAGCCTCGGCCTGTCATGGAGCCTGCTGGACTTCGGTGTTGCCTACTTCCGCACCCAGCAAAAGAACGACCAGATGCTGATGGCCGAGGAACGCCGGGAAAAGGTGGCGCAAAACGTCCTGCAGGACGTGCGCAACGCCTATTGGCGTGCCCTCGGTGCGCAACGCCTGCTGCCGGAAGTGGACGGCCTGCTGATGCGTACCCACCGTGCCCTGACCTCTGCCCGTGAAGCCGAGGGCCGTGGCCTGCTGCCGCGCCAGGACATCCTCGCCTACCAACGCGCCCTGCTCGACTCGGTGTACATGCTCACCGTGCGCCGCCAGGACCTGGAGTTCGCCCGCGCCGAACTGGCCGCGCTGATGTCGCTGCCGCCGAACACCCGCATGGTGCTGGCCGACACCAACGAGCAGCCGCTGCCACTGCTCAACGGCAACATGGAAAAACTCGAACGCCTGTCGTTGGAGCGCCGCCCGGAAATCATGGAAGAGTGGTACCGCAAGCGCGTGAGCATGAACGACCTGAAGATCGCCAAGGCCCAGTTGTGGCCCAACGTGAGCTTCAACTACGGCTACGAGTACGACTCCAACAAGTACCTGTACAACAGCGACTGGAACCAGACCGGCATCAATGTCTCGCTGAACCTGCTGCGCCTGCTGCAATACCCCGACATCACCGCTGCGGAAAAAAGCCAGGAAAAGACCGACGACATGCGCCGCACGGCGTTGTCCATGGCCATCCTCACCCAGGTCCGCGTGGGCCTGCTGCGCTACCAGCTGGCCCGCCAGGAAGTGGACTTCGCCGACGAAAGCCTGCGCGTCGATCAAAGCCTGCTGGACTACGCCCGTTCCTCGCGCAGCGCCGCATTGGGTAGCGAGCTGGAACTGATCCGCGCCGAAGGCCGCCTGCTGCTGTCACGCTACCAGCGCGAGGCGGCCTACTCCGATGCACAGGCCGCCTGGGGGCGGTTGTACAACTCGGTTGGCTTTGAAGTGATGCCCAAGGAAATCGAGCAGCATGATGTGAAGACCTTGGCGCGGGAGATCCAGCGAACGGTCGAGCAGCAGAGCCAGGAAAACCTGATATCCGCTGCAAAGTGACCGACCGGCGCAGGTTACCCTGCGCCAGTGGGTGACCCTCGCCTGAGCTTCAGCCAAGCTGCGCTTGCACCAAACATATGGATAAACGTATATTCGCTTTTCCATATGTCTGGTGCTGCCATGATCACTCCACCTGAAGTTTTCAAAAGCCTGTCAGACGAGACTCGCGCTCGTGCCACCCTGCTGATCGCCAGTCTGGGGGAGTTGTGCGTCTGCGAACTGATGTGCGCGCTGGACGACAGCCAACCCAAGATCAGTCGCCACCTGGCGCAACTGCGCAGCAACGGCATGTTGCTGGATCGCCGCCAGGGCCAGTGGGTGTATTACCGCCTGAATCCACAGTTGCCCGCCTGGGTACTTGAAATGTTGCAGGTCACCCTGCAGGCCAATTCGCAGTGGCTGGCAGACAATTCCCTTCGCTTGAAGAACATGGACGGGCGCCCCGTTCGTGATTCCGCCTGCTGCTGATTCTCACCAAGCGAGATGTTCATGCTGGTCGCCATTGCTGTCTTCGTCCTCACCCTCACCCTCGTCATCTGGCAGCCAAAGGGGCTTGGCGTCGGCTGGAGTGCCGCGCTGGGTGCCGTCATTGCCTTGCTGGCTGGCGCGGTTTCCCTGCACGATATCCCCACCGTGTGGGCCATTGTCTGGAACGCTACCGCCACCTTCATCGCCGTCATCATCATCAGCCTGCTGCTCGATGAAGCCGGCTTCTTCGAATGGGCCGCGCTGCACGTTGCGCGCTGGGCAAACGGCAGCGGCTATCGCCTGTTCGCCTTCAGCGTGTTGCTCGGCGCCGCCGTGTCGGCGCTGTTTGCCAACGATGGCGCGGCGCTGATTCTTACACCAATCGTCATGTCGATGCTGCTCGCATTGCGCTTCTCGCCTGCTGCGACACTGGCCTTTGTCATGGCTGCGGGCTTTATTGCCGACACGGCGAGCCTGCCGCTGGTGGTCTCCAACCTGGTCAACATCGTCTCGGCCGATTACTTCGGCCTGGGTTTCACCGAATATGCCTCGGTAATGGTGCCGGTGAATATCGCCAGCGTGGCAGCCACCCTGGTGGTGCTTTTTCTGTTTTTCCGCCGTGACATCCCAAGGCGGTATGCACTCGATGCGCTGAAGAAACCGAGCGAGGCGATTGTCGACCGCGCCACCTTCAAAGTCGGAATGTGGGTACTGGTGGCACTGCTTACAGGCCTGTTCGCCTTGGAGCCGCTGGGTATCCCGATCAGTGCGGTGGCCGCAGCCTGTGCCGCCGCTCTGTTCGCCGTCGCTGCTTACGGTCACCGTATTTCAACGCGTCGCGTGCTGCGAGAGGCCCCGTGGCAGGTGGTGATCTTCTCGCTCGGGATGTATCTGGTGGTGTATGGCCTGAAAAACGCCGGTCTCACCGACATGCTCACTCACCTGCTCGACCGGCTTGCGCAACAAGGTCTATGGAGTGCTGCCATCGGCACCGGCCTAGTTTCGGCGCTGCTGTCCTCGGTGATGAACAACATGCCCAGCGTTCTGGTCGGCGCCTTGTCGATCCAGGCCAGCGGCGCAGAGGGCCTGATACGTGAGGCGATGATCTACGCCAACGTCATCGGCTGCAACCTCGGTCCGAAAATCACCCCGATAGGCAGCCTCGCCACGCTGCTTTGGCTGCATGTGCTGGAGCGCAAAGGCATGCGCATCACCTGGGGTTACTACTTTGCTGTCGGCCTCCTGCTGACCCTGCCGGTTTTGCTGATCACCCTCTCGGCCCTGGCACTGCGCCTGAGCCTCTGACGTCCGCCATCAAACCGAGGAACCCTCCATGCGAGTCCTGTTCATGTGCACGGCCAACAGCTGCCGCAGCATCCTTTGCGAAGCGCTGTTCAACCACCTGGCGCCGCCCGGTTTCGAGGCAGTCAGCTCCGGCAGCTTTCCCAAGGGGCAGGTTTTACCCCGCAGCCTGACCACACTTCAGCACGCCAACATCTCGACCAAAGGCCTGACCAGCAAAGGCAACGATGCTTTCGAAGATAATCCGCCGGACATCGTCATCACCGTGTGCGACAAGGCTGCCGGCGAAGCCTGCCCGGTGTATTTCGGCCCTGCACTGAAGGCGCACTGGGGGTTGGAAGACCCCTCCGATGTGAAGGGGGACGAGGCGTCGGTCGACGCGGCTTTCCACGCCACTCTGGCCCGCATCGAGTACCGTTGCCAGGCCTTCTTCGCTCTGCCTTTCGGCACCCTCGACCGCGAGCAGCTCAAGCATGAGCTGGACCGCATCGGCACGCTCTGAGCAGGAGGAATACATGTCTGAGCAACTGCCTAACCTCGACCTCACGCTGTTCGACCTGCCGCCAGCGGCAGCCGGAACCTGCAAACACAAACCACGCATCCTGCTGCTGTACGGCTCGACCCGCGAGCGCTCTTTCAGTCGCTTGCTGGTGGAAGAAGCCGCGCGCCTGCTGGAGCACTTCGGAGCCGAAACCCGCACGTTCGACCCATCAGGCCTGCCGTTGCCTGATGATGCGCCCGTGGAGCACCCCAAGGTGCAGGCACTGCGGGAACTGGTGCTGTGGTCGGAAGGCCAGGTGTGGTGCTCGCCAGAGCGTCATGGGGCGATGTCCGCCGTGTTCAAGGCGCAAATCGACTGGATCCCCCTGGCGCTGGGTGCAGTGCGCCCAACCCAAGGCAAGACCCTGGCCGTGATGCAGGTGTGTGGCGGTTCGCAGTCGTTCAACGTAGTCAACCAGCTACGCGTCCTGGGCCGTTGGATGCGCATGTTCGCCATCCCCAACCAGTCGTCGGTACCCAAGGCCTATCTGGAATTCGATGACGCCGGGCGCATGAAACCTTCGCCGTATTACGATCGCGTGGTTGATGTGATGGAAGAACTGGTGAAGTTCACCCTACTGCTGCGCGACCGCCAGGCGTATCTGGTGGATCGTTATTCGGAGCGCAAGGAAAACGCCGAGCAGCTATCTGCCCGCGTCAATCAGCGCTCAATCTGACGCGTTCCGTTCGCACCGGAGTGGTTATTCCACCCCGGTGCGCATGAGCACCGATTAGCGGTCTTTGTCCCACTGCGGTTTATCGGTTTGCGATTGCTGGCCGCCCATGCGGTCTTTATCCGTCACATTCTGCTTGTCGGTCCCGCGGTGTTCAGGGCTGCCTCCCTTGCTGCCAGTATCACTAGCGCGGTCCCCTTCCCTGTTCATCTTGTCGTCAGGTTTTTGTCCGGTTTGGCTACCGCCACCCGAGCCTTGACCAGCTTGTTGGCCAGCACCCGCGGTGTTGTTGCCCGCACCGGTGTTGGTATTGCCCTGATTGCCGCCCTTGTCTTGATTGTTAGCCATGATCGCTTACCTCAAGTCACACACAGAAAGGCCTGTGTGTTTGTACGACTGTGAGTTTGCTGGCGTGGGTGCATCTATTCCCGACGTTTCCGATGAGCGATACCAAATGCAGTGACTTGATACTGAGCCACGCTAAATACCGATGCGCCGCTGGATCGAATCCGGCGTCTACGGGTAGTGATGGGGATACCGTGCCATGTCGCTTTCCAGCTTGTCCGCGTCCGCTGCCCGCTTGCGCACCTCGGCGTAGAAAAGTTGGCATTGGTTCTGAAACCTTGTGAAATCTCGCTTGGCCGTGTCAACGGCTGCGCTCAGGTCACTCCCCTTCAGGCCTTCGACAAGTCGCTGTGACGAGGTATACGTTTGCCAGCAGGCTTCAACCTGCTGCAGGCCTTTTTCAAGGGCCTGAGTTTCGATGGTCGCCATTGGTGCACCCTCTTGGGACCGAATCTGGTCCGCCGGTGTGAATCGCCAGAGCGACGATAGCAGGATGAAAGCCCATTACGGCGGGCTTCGGCTGAAAGGGTAGTCTATTTCGGCGTAGCCGCGTGGACGTCCTGGCTTGAACGAGCGCAAGCCAGACAAGCCATCGGGGCCGCTTTGCGGCCCCGGCAAAGGTGTCAGCGCAAATAGTCCTGGACCCACTTCACCCAACAATCGGCGCCCACCTTCACCAACGCATCGTTGAAATCATAATGAGGGTTGTGCACCGAGCAACCATGAAACTCGCCGGTGCCATTACCCAGCATGAAGTAGCAGCCAGGCCGTGCCTGCAGCATGTAGGCGAAGTCTTCGGTGCCCATGACCTTCTTCGGCATTTTGTCCAGCAACGCGCCTTCAACGAACAACGGCCGCAGGCTTTCACGCAACAACGCGCTTTCGTGATCGCTGTTGCACAATGCCGGCGCCAGTTGGGTGAATTGCACCTCGATCTCCACGCCAAAGCTTGCGGCGTGCCCCTTGGCCAGGGCGTCAATGCGGCTGTTGATCTTCTGCTGCGTCTCGGCCGTGTCGGTGCGCACACTCAGCAGCATGCAGGCCTCATCGGGGATGATGTTGTAAACGGTGCCAGCCTGGATCATGCCGATGCTGATGACCGCATACTCTTCCACGCTCAGGTTGCGCGACTTGATGGTCTGGATGCCACTGATCAGGCTGTTCAACGCCATCACCGGGTCTACCGACAGCTCCGGCATCGCACCATGCCCGCCTTTGCCGGTGATTCGAATGCTGACACGCTCGGACGACGCCATGGTTGGCCCCGCCTGCACCACGCAAGTACCCACCGGCATGCCGGGCATGTTGTGCAGCGCATACACCGAGTCACACGGGAAGCGCTCGAACAGGCCGTCGTCGATCATCGCCTTGGCGCCGGCCAGCCCTTCTTCATCCGGCTGGAAGATCACGTTAAGCGTGCCGTTGAAGTTGCGCGTTGCCGCCAGCTGGGCAGCGGCTGCCAGCAGGATCGCGGTATGCCCATCATGGCCGCAGGCATGCATACGCCCAGGGGTTTTGCTGGCATGCGCAAAGGGATTCTTTTCGCTCATGGGCAATGCGTCCATGTCTGCCCGCAGGCCCACACTGCGCGGGCTGTCGCCAACCTTGAGCACCCCGACCACACCATGCCCGCCCACATTGCGATGCACTACATAGCCCAAGGCCTGCAGCTTGTCGGCCACCAGTGCCGCCGTATCGGGGGTGTCGCCACCAAGCTCCGGCGCGGCGTGAATCTGCCGGCGAAGCATGACGAACTCGTCCAGCGCTGCTGCCGAGTGCCGGGGTTGATTGCTGTGCAAAATACCCATATCACGCGCATCCTTTGTTTTCGGGGAAGTTTTTGAGGCAGGCCAGGCTGACGACACCGCCGGCCAGCAGGAAATAGGCAGGTGCCAACGGCGTGCCCAGCGCGGCAATCAGCCAGGTGGCCACCAACGGAGAAAAGCCGCCGAACAACGTCACCCCCAGGCTGTAGCTGACCGAAGTACCGAAGGAGCGACTGGCCTTCGGGAAGCCCTCCATGATCAGCGCAAAGAACGCACCGGCACCGATACAGGTCGGCAGGATCAGAATTGCCACACACATCATGGCCAGGCCCATGTGCTGCACATGCCCCAAGAGGGAGAACACCGGCAAGGTCAACACCACTGGCGCGGCAACCGTCCACACCAGCAGGCGCTTTCTGAGCTGGTACTTATCGGCGAACTTGCCCGCCAACGGGCAGATGACCGCCATGCAACCGCTACTGATACAGGCAATCGCCATCGCGCTGCCCGCCGGATAATGCAAGGCCGTGGTCAAGTAGGTGGGCATGTAGAACACGAACAGGTACATGCCAATGGTCGAACTGGCCATCAGGCCGATGCCCAGCGCGATGCGCTTGAGCAGGTCGCCGTCCAGCCTCTTCTCCCCTTCGCGCGCCGGCGCGGCCTCGTGGGTTTCCGGCAAACGCGTGCGAATGTACCAACCGACCGGCCCGATCAGCAGGCCGAAAATGAACGGTATCCGCCACCCCCAGCTTTCGAGCGCAGCGGGGTCGAGCAATTGGCTGAGGGCCAGGCCAAAGCCGGCCCCGACCAACGCGGCATAGCCTTGGCTGGCGGCCTGCCAGCTCACGCTCTGGCAGCGGTTGCCAACCGCACTGGACTCCATCAGGAACACCGACGCGGTACCGATCTCCCCACCCGCCGACATCCCCTGGATGAGCCGGCCGGTTACCAGCAGCAGCGTGGCGAAAATACCGATCTGCGAATACGTGGGGGCAAAGGCAATCAATGCGGTGCCCAGGGTCATCAGCCCGATGGTCAGGCTCAATGCCGCTTTGCGCCCATGCCGGTCGGCATAGCGACCGATGATCATCGCCCCGACCGGGCGCATCAGGAAACCGACGCCAAACGTGGCCAGCGACATCAACAACGAAGCCATCGCCGAGTCGGAGGGGAAGAAATGCTTGCCGATCAATACAGCAAAGAAGCTGTAGATCGTGAAGTCGTACATTTCCAGCGCATTGCCCAACGAGCAGGCGATCAAGGTTTTGCGTGAAGACGATGCCTGCGCGGCAGAATGCGCGCCCTTGTGCAAGCTTGGCGATGCGGGTAGCGGTCTGGTCATTGTTATCTCCGTTGGCAAATCGCGGCGTGCAGCGAATATCAGCCAATCGGGCACTCAACACACTTGCAGTTTCGGCAAGTGGCTAACCAATGGTTAATTGCCCGGCGCGGCCGTTGGCTAAATTGCCCTGAGCTGGCGCACAGTTCGCCCTCACTCCGCGCGCTGCCCCAACAAGGCTCACCGATCGGCGACCTTGGGGCGGCCTTGCAGCCTGTTCCACGCCTGTCTGATGCGCGTGCTAGCGCCAATCCTCGCGCTGCGCCGGCCTTTGATTAACCAAACGGCATGACCTGGCTGAATAAGCAATCACGCTGCAACCTGTTGTTCACCGAGGCTACAGCCACCACATCACCGTGCTGGCCTGGAGTCGTGAATGAACACTCGCACTACGTCGTTGCTGTTGATGATCCAAGGGGCCTGCCTGGCCGCGCAGGCACAGGCAGAGGGCTTTCCGACGCTCGCTCGGATTGCGCCGGGTTTTGGGTATTACGGGGTGGATCAAGGTTTCGATGACAAACTCAAGGTCTACGGCACCGTGGATGCGTTCGCCAGCTATCACGATTCACAGCACCACTCGGGCTTCAAGCTGGCCGGTGGCGGTGCCTGGACCAACAAGCTCGGGCTGTATGCACGCAAGGGGCTGACCCCCGATACCGTCGTGGAACTTGACGTCGAGGAAGGCTTCAACGTCAATGGCAAGGCCCTGGAGGGCACCTGGGACACCCTCGGTACCCTGCGCCTGGCGACCGTTGCCCTGCGCTCGCGCACCTTGGGCAAACTCGAATTCGGCAAGACCTACAGCATGGGCACCCCCACCTACGCCGACCCGTTCCTGGCCACCTATGGCTCGCCCTACACCTACCTGGCGTTGCCCGCCGCCGGCAAGGGCGCCTTCTACCTGGACCTGCGCCCCAAGCACACCCTGGCCTACACAAGCCCTACCCTCAGCGGCTTCAGCCTCGGTACCGCACTGAGTTTCGGCTTCGACGATGCCGCCAGCCAAGGGCGCACCGTGCGCGGCGGCGGTGCCAGGTTGCAATACCGCAACAGCCGGGTGATGCTGCTGGCCTCGTACAACCTGTACTACAGCGACCCCTGGGATGACGGTGGCGTTTCTCGCCAGACCGCCAACTATTACAAAAGCCTGTCAGCGTTCTACGATTTCGGTCCGCTGGCCACCAGCTTGACCTGGCAGCGCCAGGACGTGGACCAGGCCGGCACGCCCAGCACCACGCTGTACACTTTCGGCGTGATGGCGCCAGTCGGCGAGCGGGATGTGCTGCGCCTGGCGGTGATGCAGCGCCAGGTCACCGCCCATGACAAGGACGCATGGGGGGCGATGGTCGGCTATGACCACTTCATCACCCCGCGCTGGGCCGTGTACGGGCGGCTCGGCATGATCGGCAACCAGCGCGCGTCATCGGTCACCTACGCAGGCACCCCGGTGGATCAGGTGGGTGACAACCCAAGCAACGTGTCGCTAGGCATGTACTACCACTTCTGACGCCACTGGACGGGTTTGCCTGAGCACCTGCCCGCGCAAGCTATGGAACAGCTCCTGGGCAGGCGCCGTGAGGCTGTGGCGGTCAATGCAGACCAGGTTGATGGGGTAATCGGGAATCAGCTCTTGCACCGGCATGGCCACGTACTCGCAATCGACGCCGAAGGTGAACCCTTGGTCCACCGCCAGCTGGCTGATGGTCATCAACGATTCGGTGTTCTTCAGCAGCTTGAGCGCCATCATCACCGAGGTGCATTCGACGGTGTTCTGCGGTACCCGCAGGCCGTTGGCTTCGAACAGCTGATGGAACTGGGAAGCCTGGTCGGACAGCTCGTCCAGGCTGATCCAGTGGGCATACTGCAAGGTGCGCAGTGACTGGGTGAACTTTTGCTGGTTAGAGGCATGGCAGATCACCCTGCCCTTGATACTGCCCAGTGCCTCCCAATCCAGGCTAAGCCGGCTCAGGGGTTGCTGCGAGGTAATGGCAAAGTCCAGGCTACCGTCGCGCAAACGCTGCAGGATCTGGCTGGGGCGCAAGTCGGTGATGGTGATCTTTACCCGAGGGTACTTGCGCCTGAACGCCAGGATACTTTCGTCGACCCCATCCAGCATTGCCGTCAGCGATGTCACCCCGATCGACACCGCCCCCAGCGCCGCATCCTGAATGCTCGCCGCTTCGATCTGCAGGCGGCGGATGCTTTCCACCACGAGGTTGGCATGGCGGATGACACGCTTGCCTTCTTCGGTAAGCGCCATGCCTTTGTGAGAACGCTGCAACAGGATGAAGCCCACCTCCCGCTCCAGTTCCTTGATCGAACGGCTCAGCGCAGGCTGAGTAATGTGCATCAGCTTGGAAGCTTCAAGGATGCTGCCTGCGTTATGGATGGCGACCAGCGCCCTGAGTTGGTGAAGTTTCAACCGTCTTTACCTTGTTGTTAGCGGGCGGTTTGAAATGTTCCTTGGCGGCCCCGACAGCCTATGCCGGCAAGGCCTGAAGCGTGAAACTAGCGCAGCGCAGCCAGCATGCTGGCGGCATCACTGACTTCGAACTTGCCGGGGGCTTCCACCGCGATGTGCTTGACCACCAGGTCGTCGACCAACATGGCATAGCGCTGTGAACGACGCCCCATACCGCGCGCCGAAAGGTCCTGGATCAGGCCCAGCGCCTCGCTGAATTCGCCATTGCCATCGCCGATCATCTTGACCGCGTCACCCACCTGCAGGCTATTGCCCCAGGCATTCATGACAAAGGCATCGTTCACAGAGACACAGAGAATTTCGTCGATGCCAGCCGCGAACAGCGCAGGTGCTTCAGCGACATAACCGGGAACATGACGTTCAGAACAGGTCGGTGTGAACGCGCCCGGCAATGCGAAGATCAGTACCTTTTTCTGCTTGCAACGCTCGCGAATGGAAAAGGCATTCGGGCCGATCGCGCAGGCGCCTGCGTCAGTGTTGTATTGGTAAAGGGTAACGTCGGGCAGTTGATCGCCAATTTTGATCATCGCTGTTTCCTGATTAGGGTGATGGCCGAGCGAGATATGATGCCGCAGTGCGCCACGCCAGGTACACAGTGCTCGCGCCAACGCCCGTCAGTTACCCGGCGGCTCAGGGGAACAGTATCGCCTGAGCATGATCGATGGCAGGAACCGACACCTGACCGCGCTGCGCGACCAGCCATTCGCGCATGCGCTCGGTATCGAAGATCTGCCCCTCTTCCATCATGACCAGAATGAGCGCCTGGGACATTCGGTAACATCCGCATCGGGAACAACACCGCTCTTCCCACCCGTGGGCACACTCGACGGATTCCGCCTGCCCTGCGCAGATCAGACAACTCATGTAAGCCCCCTTTTGTTCTTCATCCATGGAGGGTGGTTGATAACCCTGGATAATCGTATGGCTTGCGATTGGCATGAGATATTCATGCCAACTGTAAATCCCTCCAATGTGTGTGACAACTTCTGTGGCCCTATCACGCACAGCCGCCTGGCCCAAAAACCGCCTCATCAACCCTGCAAGCAGTGCCCTTGCTGGACAATTCGGTCCTCAGCCCTGACACCCAACAGGCCGAATCGTAGAACGCATCATGAACAGCACTAAAAAATCTGTGAAATATCTTCAATACCCTTCATGCAAGGGGGCTGCCTAAAATACGTCTTAATCAAGGACAACATTAAGACGCCTGAGTGAAGGCCCCGGGAAATGACCGAGTCGATCGACCTCAGGCAACAGGACAGCGCCCAAGATGAATATTGAACCTGAATTTACCGTCAAACGCATCGCCTTCGACGAACATTATCACCCTGCCGAAAACACCCGCATCACGACCAACTTCGCCAATTTGGCGCGGGGTGCGAACCGCCAGGAAAACCTGCGCAACACGTTGGCCATGATTGACAACCGTTTCAATGCACTGGCGCATTGGGATAACCCTGAAAGTAATCGATATCACGTCGAACTGGAAATCATATCGGTCGAATTGAACATTGAAGCCGAGCGGCACGGCCATGCACTGCCGTTGATCGAAATATTGAAAACTCATATTGTCGACCGCAAAACCAACACCCGCCTGGCGGGCATGGTAGGTAACAACTTTTCCTCGTACGTGCGTGACTACGACTTCAGCGTGCTGCTGCTCGAACACAACAAGCATCGGCCAGCCTTCAGCACGCCTGACAACTTTGGCGAACTGCATGGCAACCTGTTCAAGTGCTTCGTCAACTCGCAAACCTACAAGGAGCACTTCAACAAACCACCGGTTATCTGCCTGAGCGTCTCGAGCAGCAAAACCTACCATCGGACCGAAAACCAGCACCCCGTGCTGGGTATCGAGTATCAGCAGGATGAATACTCCCTGACGGATGAGTACTTCAACAAGATGGGCTTGAAGGTGCGCTATTTCATGCCGCCGAACAGTGTCGCGCCGTTGGCGTTCTATTTTGCCGGTGACTTGCTGGCTGACTACACCAACCTTGAGTTGATCAGCACCATCAGCACCATGGACACCTTCCAGAAGATCTACCGACCCGAGATCTACAACGCCAACTCCGCTGCGGGCCATGCCTACCAGCCCAGCCTGAAGCACCAGGACTACTCACTCACGCGCATTGTCTACGACCGGGAAGAGCGCGGTCGCCTGGCGATCGAGCAGGGCAAATTTGCCGAAGCGCAATTTGTCAAACCCTACCAGGCCACGCTGGAACAATGGTCCGCGCAATACGCCCGTTGATTAATTCAAAGTACAAGGTCACTGTTCATGAACACATTGCTCCCCACTTCCACTGCCGGCAGCCTGCCTAAACCCTCCTGGCTGGCCCAACCCGAAACCCTCTGGTCACCCTGGAAGTTGCAAGACGAACAACTGAGCGAAGGCAAGCAGGATGCCTTGCGCCTGGCGTTGCAAGAACAACAACACGCCGGTATCGACATCGTCAGTGATGGTGAGCAAACCCGTCAGCACTTTGTCACCACGTTTATCGAGCACCTCAGTGGTGTTGATTTCGAGCAACGTGAAACCGTTAGAATCCGTGACCGCTACGATGCGAGCGTTCCTACAGTGGTGGGTGCAGTCGCTCGGCAAAAACCGGTTTTTGTCGACGATGCCAAGTTCTTGCGCCAGCAAACCACACAGCCGATAAAGTGGGCGCTGCCCGGCCCCATGACCATGATCGATACGCTGTATGACAGCCATTATAAAAGCCGTGAGAAGCTGGCCTGGGAGTTCGCCAAGATTCTCAACCAGGAAGCCAGGGAACTGGAGGCCGCGGGCGTTGACATCATCCAGTTCGACGAACCCGCCTTCAATGTTTTCTTTGACGACGTGAATGAGTGGGGCGTGGCCGCATTGGAAAGGGCCATTGAAGGCCTGAAGTGCGAAACGGCCGTTCATATCTGCTATGGCTATGGCATCAAAGCCAATACCGACTGGAAAAAGACCTTGGGCGCCGAATGGCGGCAATATGAACAAGCCTTCCCCAAGCTGCAACAGTCCAGCATCGATATCATTTCGCTGGAGTGCCATAACTCGCATGTGCCGATGGACCTGATCGAGCTGATTCGCGGGAAGAAAGTCATGGTCGGTGCCATTGATGTGGCCACCCCTACCATTGAAACACCCGAGCAGGTCGCTGCCACCCTGCGCAAGGCACTGCAGTTCGTCGACGCCGACAAGCTCTACCCTTGCACCAACTGCGGCATGGCGCCGCTACCGCGCCAGGTTGCCAGCGGCAAGCTCAAAGCGTTGAGTGCAGGCGCGGCCATCGTCCGCCAGGAACTCGCTAACGCACGCTGAAGCAAACGCAGCCACAGGACCTACTATGTTGCTTACCGGTAAGGCTATCGAGCCATCGGCTTTTCGCCAGGCACTCGGGCACTACGCATCTGGCATCACGGTGATTTCATCGCACCATGACGGTGAGCCGATCGGCTTCACCTGCCAGTCGTTCTACAGCGTGTCGATGAGCCCGCCGCTGGTGTCATTCAGTGTGATGTCCAGTTCGGCCAGCTACCCAAGAATTCGCCAGGCTGGCCGCTTCATGGTCAATATCCTGTCGGGTGAACAGGCCGGCATTTCCAACCGGTTTGCACAGCGAGGCGCCGACAAGTGGCACGGCGTCCAATGGCAGGTGTCGCCGCTGGGTAACCCGATCATTGCCGGCTGCCTGCACTGGCTCGATTGCGAAATTCACGCCGAGCACACCGCCGGGGATCACCTGATCGTGATTGGCGAAGTAAAAGCGCTGAACCTGCAGGCAGGTGCTGCTGCGCAGCCGCTGCTGTATTTCAAGGGGCAATATTGCAACCTCGCCGCGCACCACGCGGCTTGAGCCTCAGCCCTACTCACGGAAACCCACTAAAAGGGATTGTCAGGACCACTCGATAATGAGGGAAACCCACCTCTAGCGAGTGGATCCGTAATTTACCCATGATCGATTTACGCCACCTGCGAACCCTCCACGCGCTGCGTGAAACCGACAGCCTGCACGAGGCCGCCGAGCGCCTGCACCTGACCCAATCAGCCCTGTCGCACCAGTTCCGCGATATGGAGGAGCGCATCGGCATGCCGTTGTTCGTGCGCAAATCCAGGCCGGTGCGCTTCACCAGTGCCGGGCTGAAGCTGCTGCAGTTGGCCGATCAGGTACTGCCGCAGATTCGCAGCACCGAACGGGACCTGGGCAAACTGGCCGGGGGCTCCGCCGGGCGCTTGCACATCGCCATCGAATGCCACAGCTGCTACCAGTGGCTGATGCCTTCGGTGGATGAGTTCCGTGGCGCCTGGCCAGAGGTAGAGCTGGACCTCGCCTCCGGTTTTTCCTTCGCGCCGCTGCCGGCCCTGGAGCGCGGGGACCTGGACCTGGTGGTGACCTCCGACCCGGTGACCCTGCCGGGTATCAGCTACGTGCCGTTGTTCGGCTACGAGGCGCTGCTGGCCATCGACAACCATCACGTCATGCGCCACAAGCCTTACCTTGAGCCCGCCGATATCGCCAGCCAGACACTGATCACCTACCCGATCGAACGCAGCCGCCTGGACATCTTCACCCGCTTCCTCGACCCCGCCGACGTCGAACCCGCACAGGTGCGCACCTCTGAACTGACCGTGATGATGATGCAACTGGTGGCCTCCGGGCGCGGCGTTTGCTGCCTGCCCAACTGGGCAGTGCATGAGTACAGCTCACGCGGCTATGTCACCGCCAAGCGCCTCGGCGAACACGGCTTGCAGGCAAACCTCTACGCAGCGCTGCGCAGCGACATGCTGGAAGTACCCTACGTGAGTGATTTTCTGCTCACGGCCAAGGACATCTCCTTCACCACGCTGGCGGGTGTCAGCGTGGCTTCAGGCCCGGTCCTCTGAAAGAAAGTTGGGCAGCCGTTTCATCCCCCGCTGCCCAACCCACGCTTACACAGCCTGCGCCTGTCGGTCCGCATGGTAGGACGAGCGCACCAATGGCCCGGAAGCTACATTCCTGAAACCCATCGCCAACGCTTGCTCGGCAAACCAGGCGAACGTGTCCGGGTGGACGAAGCGCTGCACCGGCAAATGACTGCGCGAAGGTTGCAGGTACTGCCCCAAGGTCAACATGTCGACCTGATGCTCGCGCAGGCGCTGCATCACTTCGAGCACCTCGGCATCGGTTTCGCCCAGGCCAAGCATAAGCCCTGACTTGGTCGGCACCGTGGGTACACGTTGCTTGAAGCGCTCCAGCAGGTCCAGCGACCACTCGAAGTCCGAGCCCGGACGTGCCGCCTTGTACAAGCGTGGCACGGTCTCGAGGTTGTGGTTGAACACATCCGGTGGTTGCTGCTCGGTGATCGCCAGCGCCACGTCCATGCGCCCACGGTAATCCGGCACCAGGGTTTCCAGTTGGATGCCCGGCGACAATGCGCGGATCTCGCGCAGGCAATCGACAAAGTGCTGGGCACCACCGTCACGCAGGTCGTCGCGGTCTACCGAGGTGATGACCACGTATTTCAAGCGCAGGTCAGCAATGGCGATGGCCAGGTTCTTCGGCTCGTCGACGTCGAGCGGCTTGGGCCGACCATGGCCGACATCGCAGAACGGACAACGCCGGGTGCAGATGTCGCCCATGATCATGAACGTCGCCGTACCGCCAGAAAAGCACTCGCCCAGGTTCGGGCAGGCGGCTTCCTCGCACACGCTGTGCAACTTGTGCTTGCGCAGCAGGGCCTTGACCCGCGCCACCTCCGGTGTAGTGGGAATCGCCACGCGGATCCAGTCGGGTTTGCGGGGTACATCTTCGGTGGGGAGGATTTTCACCGGGATACGCGCCACCTTCTCGGCACCGCGCAGTTTCACCCCGGCCTGCAGCGGCTGGGGACGCGGTGGGCTGTGTTGCAGTTGTTCGGTTGACATGGCTGGCTCCTGGCCTGCGATTCAGGTGTTGGGCTCAGGCCGGATAAACCGGGAACAACTTGCACAGTTCGCCCACCTGCCCCGCCACATGGGCCTCGACATCGGCATCACCAAGGTGGTCGAGGATGTCGCAGATCCAGGTCGCCAGGGCCCGGCATTCCGCTTCCTTGAAACCACGGGTCGTTACCGCCGGGGTGCCAATGCGCAGGCCCGACGTCACGAACGGCGACTGTGGGTCATTAGGCACGGCGTTCTTGTTCACCGTGATGTGCGCCCGGCCCAGCGCGGCGTCGGCGTCCTTGCCGGTGATGCCCTGGCGGATCAGGCTAAGCAGGAACAGGTGGTTGTCGGTGCCCCCGGAAACCACATCGAAGCCCCGCTGCATGAAGACTTGCGCCATGGCCTGTGCGTTGTTGACGACCTGGCGCTGGTAGTCCTTGAAACCAGGTTCCAGGGCTTCCTTGAAGCACACCGCCTTGGCTGCGATCACATGCATCAGCGGCCCACCCTGCCCGCCTGGGAACACCGCCGAATTGAGCTTTTTCTCAAGCTCCGGGTCCGCCTTGGCCAGAATCAAGCCACCCCGTGGCCCGCGCAGGGTCTTGTGGGTGGTGGTGGTGACCACATCGGCATAAGGCAGCGGATTGGGGTACAGGCCTGCCGCCACCAAGCCGGCGACGTGGGCCATGTCAACGAACAGGTAGGCCCCGACCTTGTCGGCGATCTGCCGGAAACGCGGGAAGTCGAGGGTTTTCGAATAGGCCGAGAAGCCTGCCACGATCATCTTCGGCTGGTGCTCGACGGCCAGGCGCTCAACCTCGTCGTAGTCGATCAAGCCGTTGGCATCGATGCCGTATTGCACAGCGTTGTACAGCTTGCCCGAAGCCGACACCTTGGCGCCGTGGGTCAAGTGGCCGCCGTGCGCCAGGCTCATGCCCAGCAGGGTATCCCCGGCCTGCAGCAAGGCCAGGTAGACCGCGGCGTTGGCCTGCGAGCCTGAGTGCGGCTGGACGTTGGCGTAACCCGCGCCGAACAGTTGCCTGGCACGCTCGATGGCCAGTTGCTCGACCACGTCGACATGCTCGCAGCCACCGTAATAGCGCTTGCCTGGGTAGCCTTCGGCGTACTTGTTGGTCAGCTCGGTACCTTGTGCCTGCATCACCTGCGGGCTGGTGTAGTTTTCCGAGGCGATCAGCTCGATGTGGTCTTCCTGGCGTTGCACTTCGCGGCGAATGGCCTCGGACAGCGCAGGGTCGAAGTCAGACAGGGTCAGGCTTTTATGGAACATGGGGGTGATTCCTTTTGGTTAGATCGGCAAGTTCAGGCGTCTTGATAACTCGACAGCGGCGGGCAGGCGCAGGCCAGGTTGCGGTCGCCGTAGACGTTGTCCACGCGCCCCACGGGCGGCCAGTATTTGCTTTCGCGCAGGTCGGCAAGCGGGTACACCGCCAGCTCCCGGCTATAGCGGTGCGGCCATTCGCCCGCCAGCTCGCTGGCGATATGCGGGGCGTTCTTCAAGGGGTTGTCGAGTGCGTCCAGCGTGCCGTTTTCCACCGCACGGATTTCTTCGCGGATGCAGATCATCGCGGCGCAGAAGCGGTCCAGCTCCTCTTTCGACTCGCTCTCGGTCGGTTCGACCATCAGCGTGCCGGCTACCGGAAACGACATGGTCGGGGCATGGAAACCAAAATCGATCAGCCGTTTGGCTACGTCCTCGACGCCAATGCCGCTGCTGTCCTTGAGCGGGCGCAGGTCGAGGATGCATTCGTGGGCCACCAGGCCGTTGTCGCCGGTGTACAGCACCGGGTAATGCTCCTCCAGGCGCCGGGCAATGTAGTTGGCACTCAGGATCGCCAGCTGCGAGGCACGCTTGAGCCCTGCCCCGCCCATCATGCGGATGTACATCCAGGTGATCGGCAGGATACTGGCGCTGCCATACGGCGCCGCACTGACCGCGCCCTGCTGCTTCTGCAAATGGCCATGCCCCGGCAGGAACGGTGCCAGATGCGCCTTGACCCCGATCGGACCAACCCCAGGGCCACCGCCCCCATGGGGAATACAAAAGGTCTTGTGCAGGTTCAGGTGCGACACGTCGCCACCGAATTTGCCCGGTGCACACAGGCCAACCATGGCATTCATGTTGGCGCCATCCAGGTAAACCTGGCCGCCGTGTGCATGAATGATGTCGCAGATGCGCGTGATGCCGTCTTCGAACACGCCGTGGGTCGAGGGATAGGTAATCATCAAGGCCGCCAGCGTGTCTGTGTGCTGCTCGGCCTTGCGCTGCAGGTCGTCGATATCGACGTTGCCACGCGCGTCGCAGTTGACCACCACCACCCGCATGCCGGCCATCTGCGCGGTGGCCGGGTTGGTGCCATGGGCTGACGATGGAATCAGGCACACATCGCGCCCCGCCTGGCCACGGCTGGCGTGGTAGGCGCGAATGGCCAGCAGGCCAGCGTACTCGCCCTGGGACCCTGCGTTGGGTTGCAGCGACATGGCGTCATAACCGGTGGCCGCACACAGCATGGCTTCGAGCTCATCGGTCAACTGGCGGTAGCCCAGCGCTTGCTCGGCCGGGGCGAACGGGTGCAGGGCGGCGAACTCGGGCCAGGTGATCGGGATCATCTCGCTGGCCGCATTGAGCTTCATGGTGCACGACCCCAAGGCAATCATGCTGCGGTCCAGGGCCAGGTCTTTGTCACCCAGGCGCCGCAGGTAGCGCATCAGCTCGGTTTCCGAGTGGTAACGGTTGAACACCGGGTGTTGCAGGAATGGCGTAGCGCGCAGCAACGCCAGCGGCAGGCAGTCAGTGCCGTCGGCCGCCAGGGCGGCGTAATCCGGCAGCGTTTGCCCGGCCACCGCAAACACCTGCCACAGCGCCTCGACGCTGTCTTGCTCACAGGTTTCATCCAGTGAAAGGCCGACCCGCACCGAGTCGATCGGACGCAGGTTCAGTCTTGCGCTTTTAGCCGCGGCAAGCACATCGGCCACTGGCCCTGCAGTCACCACGGTAAAGGTGTCGAAGAAATGCGCCTGCTCCACACGATGCCCAAGCTGACGCAGCCCCTGCACCAGGATCGTGGTCAGGCGATGCACACGCCGGGCGATCTGGCTCAAGCCCTGAGGGCCGTGATACACCGCATACATGCTGGCGATGTTGGCCAGCAGTACCTGCGCGGTGCAGATGTTGCTGGTGGCCTTCTCGCGGCGGATGTGTTGCTCGCGGGTTTGCATGGCCAGGCGCAATGCCGGCTTGCCGAAGCGGTCGATGGATACCCCGACCAGCCGGCCAGGCATGTCGCGCTTGAACGCGTCACGGGTTGCAAAATAGGCCGCATGCGGGCCGCCGAAACCCAGCGGCACACCGAAGCGCTGGGCGCTGCCGATGACCACGTCGGCACCCAGCGCTCCCGGCGGGGTCAGCAACGTCAGTGCCAGCAGGTCTGCGCACACCGAAACCCGTGCGCCATCGGCATGGGCGCGCTGGATCAAGGCACGATGATCGACAATTTCGCCGGTACTGGCCGGGTACTGCAGCAGCAGGCCGAAATAGCCGTCGAGCGGCTGGCCATCCAGGGCCGCCTCGTCACCGATGACCACGTCGATCCCCAGTGGCTGGGCACGGGTACGCAACACATCCAGGGTTTGCGGGTGGCAATGATGGGAAGCAAAAAACGCCGGGGCCTTGTTTTTTGCCAGGCGCTTGCAGAAGGTCATGGCCTCGGCGGCAGCCGTGGCTTCATCGAGCAATGAGGCGTTGGCGATTTCCATCCCGCTCAGGTCGCTGACCAGGGTCTGAAAGTTCAGCAGCGCTTCCAGGCGCCCTTGGGAGATTTCTGGCTGATAGGGCGTATACGCGGTGTACCAGGCCGGGTTTTCCAGCAGGTTGCGCAAGATCGGTGCCGGGGTATGGCAGGGGTAATAACCCTGGCCGATATGGTTGCGGTACAGCTGGTTGTTGGCAGCAACGGCCTTGAGCGCGGCCAAGGCCTCTGCTTCGCCCAGCCCTGGGGTCAGCTCGAGCACATTGCTGCCCTTGATGCTGGCAGGGATGACGCTGTCGATCAGCGCGTCGAGCGATTCATGGCCGGTCAGCGCCAACATGGCCGCGATATCGTCTTCGCGCGGGCCAATGTGGCGGGCGACGAACTCATTATCGGTGCCCAGCGGGATGCGCGGTTTGTTCATGGCTGCCACCCCGGCTCAGGCGTTTTCGGCCAGGAAACGGTCATAGCCGTCCTGGTCCATCAGGCTATCGAGGTCGCCAGGGTTGCTGGCCTGGATGCGGAAGAACCAGCCGTCCTGCATTGGCGAGGCGTTGACCAGCTCTGGGTCGTCGGCCAGCGCCTGGTTGACGGCCACCACGGTGCCGGTCAAAGGCATGGTGATGTTGCTGGCGGCCTTCACCGACTCGAGCACCGCGACTTCATTGCCCTCGCCATACGCACCCGGCTCCGGCAGCTGTACGTACACCACGTCCCCCAAGGCCGCCTGGGCATAACTGGTAATACCGACGGTCAACTCGCCAGTCGCCTCCAGGCGCAGCCATTCGTGTTCGGGGGTAAAACGCAGAGTGCTCATGGATTGTCCTCTCTTGTTATTGGGTAGGCCCCTTCGCGGGGCTGCCGGATACCAGAGCAAGAGCAATGCCAATCAGTATTTATTTATATTTATCAGGTGCTTATAGACGTATCGTAGTGTTTTCGCCCCCCTGCAGCGGAGCGTATTCGCTCCACTGCCTGAGCCCTCTGCCTGCTTCTTTTGGGGCCGCCCATTGAATGCGCGCCTCACAGGCAAACGGAGCGCTATCGCTCCAGCGGAGCGCATTCGCACCGAGCCGGTTACAAAGCCCGGCTGGCGATCCCGTACTTGCGCAGGCGCTGGCCGATGGCAGTGTGAGACGTCTGCAGACGCACGGCCAACTGCCGAGTCGAGGGGTAGCTCTCGTACAACTTTTCAAGCAAGGACTTTTCAAAGGCCTGAACGGCGGCTTCCAGGCTGATGATTTCGGCCCCGTCAGCCTGCTGACTGCTCAACGCGGTACCGGCCAGCTCCAGGTCATCGCAATCGATCACCTCACCTTCGCTGATCGCCGCAGCGCGGAAAATCACGTTCTGCAACTGGCGCACGTTACCTGACCAGCGATTGCCCAGCAGCAGCGGATGGGTCGCCAACGCCAGACGGCATGGCGCACGCTGTATCTGCGCACAGGCCTGGCGCAGAAAGTGTTCGGCCAGCAGCAGGATGTCCTTGCCCCGCTCACGCAGCGGCGGCACCTTCAGGTTGAGCACGTTCAGCCGGTAGTACAGGTCTTCGCGAAAACTGCCCTCCATCACCATGCTCTCCAGATTGCGGTGGGTGGCACAGACCACGCGCACATTCACCCGCACTTCGTTGCCGCCCCCTACCCGGCGAAAACTGCCGTCATTGAGAAAGCGCAACAGCTTGGCCTGCAAGTACGGCGACATCTCGCCCACTTCATCGAGAAACACCGTTCCGCCGTCGGCCAGTTCCAGCAGGCCTGGCTTGCCGCCACGTTGGGCGCCGGTGAAGGCACCAGCGGCATAGCCGAACAGTTCGCTTTCAGCCAGGCTTTCGGGCAGTGCCGCGCAGTTCAGCGCCAGGAAAGACGTGTCGCGCCGGGCGCTGAGCGCATGGCAAGCGCGGGCCACCAGCTCCTTGCCGGTGCCGGTCTCGCCCTGGATCAGCAAGGGTGCCTCCAGGCTCGCCACTTTGTGCAAACGTGCCTTGAGCGCCTGCAGCACCGCCGACTCCCCCAACAACGCGCCCAGCCCGTCTGCGTTGTCATGCAGCAACGAGGCCAGGCGCTCGCCGATGCGACTCGCCGGGTACAGGGTCAGCAGGCCACCGACCAGGCCATCGGCCCCGCCGCTGATGGGCGTAGCCTCCAACAGCAACGGTTGGTCCTGAAAGCTCACCTCGCACATCGGCAGGCGAAAGCCCTTGTCGATCAGGGTGCGGGCCAGGTTCGGCTCGGCAAACAATCTGTTCAACGGCTCCCCCGCCGGCTCGCGGCCCACCAGGCTGACCAGCGTCGGGTTGGCCAAAAGCACATGGCCAGCGGGGTCCACAGCCAGCACCGGGTCACTCATGGCCGCCAGCAAGGCTTCCAGCTGCAGACGCCGGCGGTGGCCAGGCAGGAAGTCGACCAGCGACACCTCCTGTACACCGTCCACACCCAACAGGGCTGCATACAGCTCATCCAGCACGGCCGGAGACAAAGTTGGGGCATCGATGTAGACGTTGGGCGGAATCATTTCCACCGCGTCCAGGTTGAGGTTGCGCGCCCCAAGCAGCGACAGGATTTCCTGAGTGATACCGACACGGTCGACGAAAGTGACGTGGATTCTCATCAAAGTTCCTTATCCAAAGCCCTGCCTGGCAGAAAGACAACAGGGGGACAGCGCAATGGCGCCGTCCCCCTTGGGCAAAACGTGAATGTGCCGATCAATCGGCGTCGAACGACAACTGCGCGGTCTCCTGTTTCTTCTGCCGAATGGAGCGGTACGCCAGCCCCAGCACGGCAAACCACACCGGTACCAGGTACAAGGCCATGCGGGTATCGGCTTCCAGGGCCAGCAATGCCAGAATGAAGGCGAAGAACGCCAGGCACACCCGGCACATGAAGGTGCCGCCCGGCATCTTGTACTTCGACGCTTGGTGCAACGGGTCACGCTGCTTGCGGTACGCCAAGTACGACAGCAGGATGATCGACCAGACGAACATGAACAGCAGGGCCGACACCGTGGTGATGAGCGTGAAGGCATCGAGCATGTTCGGCACCAAGTAGATGACCAATGCCCCACCGGTCAGGCACACGCAGGAGAAGATCAGGCCATTGGAAGGCACGGCACGGCTGGACAGTGCGCTGAACTTGCCGGGCGCATCACCATCCACCGCCAGGCCATAGAGCATGCGGCTGGTGGAGAACACCCCGCTGTTGGCCGAGGACATGGCCGAGGTCAGCACCACAAAGTTGATGATGCCAGCGGCGGCAGGCAGACCGGCCAGCACGAACAGCTCGACAAAGGGGCTCTTGTTGGCCACCACTTCACGCCAGGGGGTCACGGCCATGATGGCGATGAGCGCCAGCACGTAGAAAACGATGATACGCACCGGAATCGAATTGATCGCCCGCGGCAGGTTGCGCTCAGGGTTCTTGGTTTCGGCCGCTGTTGTGCCAACCAACTCGATTCCGACGAAGGCAAACACGGCGATCTGGAAGCCAGCGAAGAAACCCATGGCACCATGGGGGAACATCCCCCCGTCGTTCCACAGGTTGGCCAGCGCGGCCGCATGCCCGGCAGGCGACTGGTACGCTGCCGCCACCATGTAGAAGCCTGTGCAGACCAGGGCGCAAATAGCCACGATCTTGATCATGGCAAACCAAAACTCCATTTCCCCGAACATCTTCACCGTCATCAGGTTCAGCGTGAGCAACAGGCCAACGCACGCCAGTGCCGGTATCCACAACGGCATGTCCGGGAACCAGAATTGGGTATAGGCAGAGATCGCAATCACGTCGGCAATACCGGTGACGATCCAGCAGAACCAGTAAGTCCAGCCCGTAAAGAAGCCTGCCCACGGCCCTAACAGGTCGGCGGAAAAATCGATGAACGACTTGTAATTCAAGTTGGACAGCAACAGCTCGCCCATTGCCCGCATGACGAAGAACAGCATGAAGCCGATGATCATGTAGACAAAGATGATGGAAGGCCCGGCCAGGCTGATGGTCTTGCCAGAGCCCATGAACAGGCCGGTGCCAATGGCACCGCCGATGGCGATCAGCTGGATATGGCGGTTGGACAGGTTGCGCTTGAGTTCGTGAGTATCGCCCTCGGGCGGGCAGTGACCGTGCGGCAAGTTATTCATTGTCATGTACCTTGCTAGTTTAATTGTTTTTATAACGTCACAAGTTCAACGCTCGAAACCGGATGAGCAACTTTCAACGCCGATCGAGTGCAAGGTCGGGAGCAAGGTCTGTGCCAAGTGCAAATAGCGCTAGTTAGAGGGGGTTTATTGAGAGCACGGGTACTTCCTGTAAAGAAGTCACTCCATATATTCGTATCAATCAGGCGGTTTAACTGCCGGAGGCATCGGCAGCACTGCACTTGCCCGCCACGTATCGAAATCATTCCAATGGAGCGTATTCACTCCACAATCATCGACTGGCCTCTGTGGAAGCGGCCTTGGCCGCTCCCACGTTGACCCCATCAAGCGGATATTTAACGGATAGGCATCTCCCGCACGGGCTTGCGGCTACGCTGCTCCTCCTCCCAGCCCCCCACCAGGCCCACCGGCACATCGACCGGCGCCAGCGGCTGACGCCCGCGCACCAGGTCGGCTGCGCGCTCGGCCAGCATGATGGTCGGCGCGTTGAGGTTGCCGTTGGGCTCGCTCGGGAACACCGACGAGTCGATCACCCGCAGCCCCTGCAATCCACGCACGCGCAGCATTGAATCGACCACCGCCATCTCATCCTCACCCATACGACACGAGCCGCACGGGTGCATGGTGCTTTCCATGTTCGCGCGCACGAAGGCGTCGATTTCTTCGTCGGTCTGCACCTGCGGCCCGGGCGCCAGCTCCTCGCCACGGTAGCGGTCCATGGCCGGCTGGGCGATGATCTCGCGGGTCAGCCGTACGCACCGACGGAAACCTTCGCGGTCCTCTTCGCTCTCCAGGTAGTTGAAGCGGATTTGCGGATGCTGGTACGGGTCGGCCGACAACGCCCGCACATGGCCTCGGCTCTTGGGCTTGTTGGGCCCGGTCAGCACCATGAAACCATGGCCTTTGAACGGTTTGTCGCCGTCGTAGCGCATGGCCGCCGGCAGGAAGTGGAACTGGATGTCCGGCCAGCGCAAGCCCTTGGACGAGCGGATGAAACCGCCGGCTTCGAAGTGGTTGCTGGCCCCCAGCCCGTCCTTGAACAGCAGCCAGCGCAAGCCGATCATGGCCTTGCCCAGCAGGTTCATCTTGCCGTTGAGGGTCACCGGTTGCTTGCACGCATACTGGATGTAGATTTCCGAGTGGTCCTGCAGGTTCTCGCCCACCCCCGGCAGGTCGTGGCGCACCTCAATGCCGGCGCTTTTCAGCACCGCCGCTGGGCCGATGCCAGAGCGCTGCAGTAAATGCGGTGAGCCGATCGGGCCGGACGCCACCAGCACTTCCCGGTTGCACATGACCTTGTGCGTCTGCCCGCCATGGTCATATTCCACGCCCACCGCCCGCTTGCCATCGAGCAGGATGCGCCGGGTCATGGCATGGGTGATCACGGTCAGGTTCGGCCGGGTCATCGCCGGGCGCAGGTAGGCATTGGCGGTGGACCAGCGCACACCGTCCTTCACCGTCATGTGCATGGCACCAAAGCCTTCCTGCATGTAACCGTTGCAGTCATCGGTCTTGATGTAGCCGGCTTCGGCGCCCGCCTCGACCCAGGCACCATACAGCGGGTTCTGCATATTGTTGCCGTTGTTGGTCGACAGCGGCCCGGCGCCGCCCCGGTAGTCATCGCCACCGAACTTGTACTGCTCGGCACGTTTGAAGTACGGCAGGCAATTGCGGTAGCTCCAGTTCTTCGCGCCGAGGCTTTCCCACTCATCGAAATCACAGGCATGGCCGCGGATGTAGACCAGGCCATTGATCGACGACGAGCCGCCCAGCACCTTGCCCCGAGGGCAATGCAGGCGCCGGTTGTCCAGATGCGGCTCGGCCACGGTCTCGTAGTGCCAGTTGTATTTCTTGGTGTTCATCGGCAAGGAGAACGCACTGGGCATCTGGATCAGCACGCTGCGGTCGCTGCCACCGAACTCCAGTACCAGCACCGAGGTACCGGCGTCTTCGCTGAGGCGGTTGGCCAACACGCAGCCGGCAGAGCCCGCACCGATGATGATGTAGTCGTATCGCTTGGTCATTGTTCTAGTCCTGTACGCGAAGGCCGACGGCCTCGATGTTGCGGTCGTTACGCTTTGGGTAGCCGCCCCAACCCAGGCGCGCGGCCAGCAGTCGGGTCAAGCCGTATTGCACCAGCCCGGCCAGCAGGCAGGACGGTAGCGAGGCCGTGGCGAAGGTGAAGAAGTCGGTATGGGCCAGGGTCTGCGGGTTGAACACCACCACATAGATCGCAAAGCCCGCCACCAGCGCCACCAGCGCAATGGGGTTGAAGCCTTTGCAGTAGCGCAGGGGTGACACGCTTGGTTCGGCGTAGAGCTGGCGCAGGTTCAAGCGCTGCTTGCGAAGGAAGAAGTAATCGGCGATGCCAATGCCGGCCAGGGCGCTGTTGAGTGCGGAGGTCCACACCAAAAAGATGAAGAAGCCATCGTAGATACCCGGCAGCAGCACCACGATCACCACCGGGATGATGCAGAACAGCGAGATCAATACCCCCCAGCCCATGCTGCGCAGCCGTTCCCCGGCCAGCTGACGCAGGCCGATCACCGCCGTGTAGAGGATGTTGACCATGCCGGTCAGGTTGGCCAGCGCCAGGAAACTCAGGGCGATGATGCCAAAGCCCATGCCACCGGCCAGGCGCATCCAGGCGGTAGGGTCGCTGCTGCCCAGGGTGGTGGCGGCGAACAGGCTGACCGACTCGCCCAGTGAAGCGGCACCGAAGATGCCCACCAGGTTGGGCCAGAAGGCGGTACGCTGGTTGCTGCACAGGCGCGACAGGTTGCCGATGTAGGGCCACCAGGAAAAGCCCGCGGCAATGTTGATTTCCACCGCGACCATGAAGTTGACGTGCGGGTTCTCGAACGGTGGCTGCAAGGGCGGCATGGCCAGCAGCTGGTCAAGGCTGTAGCGGCGCGAAATGAAGTACATCAGCGCCAGCATGATCAGGATCAGGCTGGGCGCGATCACCGCACTCAGGCGGCGGATCATGTCTGGCCCGCGCATGGCGACCAGCGCTGCCAGCACAATGGCCAGCAACGCCCCGCCGTTCACCAGCCAACCGTCGCCGCTGGGTTGGGCCTGGTGCACCAGGGTCTGCAGGTTGTCCAGCGCCCGCCCGCACATCAGCCCCAGCACCGCCAGCCAACCCATGGTCAGCACCACCACCGAGAGGAAGTAGACCAGGCGGCTGCCATTGAGGCCGAACATGCTGCGCAGGAAGGTGAACTGCTCGACACCGTACTTGCCGCAGGGCAGGCAGGTGGACGAGGCTGCCAGGACCACGCCGATGATGTTGCCGATGATGATCGCCGCAATCCCTTGCAAGGGGCCGACGAACAGCGCCGTGGCACCGCCGATCAGGAACACCCAGGTAGCCACCGCCAACGCCGAGTTGGCGTAGGCAAAGCCCCAAAAACCCCACACCCGCTCACTGGGCAGCAAGGGGGTGTCACCACGTTCCGCACCCAGGCGAAACTCCTGCTCACGGGAAGCACTCATGGGTGGCCTCCCAGGTAGTACGCGCCAGCGATCATCACCAGCACCAGCAAAGCGAGTGCGACCACATCTGCCGCCGTCAGGGCGCCCGGCCAATGCGCCCTCCTCTCCAGTTCCTCATAGGCGCACAGGCGCCTTTCCAGGTCTTGCGCACGCTCTACATCCACTTGGCTGTTCATCGGCATCACCTCTACAGGTTCTTGTTCTTGAAATTCGATGCTTGATTGAACCCGCGTCGCTCGCCAAACCTCAGCGACGCAGGCCGGCCCTGAACCTCAGGGCAAGGTGATCCACACCGCCTTGGTCTCCAGCAGAAACTCCAGTTGTTCCGCGCCCAGGTCCTTGCCGTAGCCGGACTGTTTGTAGCCACCGAACGGCATGGCCGGGTCGAGGGTACTGTGGGCATTGACGTATACGGTGCCGGCGCGAAGCTGCGGGATCAGCCCATGCACCTTGCCCAGGTCGTTGGAGTAGATCGCCGCTGCCAGACCAAACAGCGAGTCGTTGGCAAGCTGCAGTGCCTCCTCCTGGCTGTCGAACGGCTGAGTGACCAGCACAGGGCCGAAGATCTCCTCGCTGACGATGCGCATGTCATTGCGGCAATGGGCGAAGATCGTCGGCTGCACGTAGAAGCCGGGGCCGTCGAGCAGCTCGCCACCATAGTGCACCTGCGCGCCTTCGGCCTTACCCAGGGCGATATAGTCCAGCACGCGCCGCTGCTGTTGCTGCGACACCATCGGGCTGATGAAGCAATCGGGGTCAAGCCCTGGGGCAATCTTCAACGTCGCCGTGTAGCGTGCCAACGCGTCGAGAAATGCCGGATAGACACTGCGCTCTACATACGCACGGGTACCGGCATCACACACCTGCCCAGAGTTGAAGAACACCCCATTGGCCACGGCTTGCGCCGCCGCCTCGATGTCCGCGTCGGCAAACACGATCACCGGTGACTTGCCACCCAGTTCGAGGGTAAGGCGCTTCATCTGGTCCATCGCCGTCTTGCCCACCGCACACCCCACTGGGGTAGAGCCGGTAAAGCTCAGCTTGTCGATGCCTGGGTGGCTGGACATCGCCTGGCCGACCACGCTGCCGCGCCCGGTCACGATGTTCACCACGCCATCGGGAATACCTGCCGCCTGTACCAGCTCGGCAAAGCGCAGCGCCGACAGCGAGGTCAGCTCCGCCGGTTTGACCACCACGGTGCAGCCGGTGGCCAGCGCCGCGCCCAGTTTCCAGGCCATGGTCTGCAGGGGGAAGTTCCACGGCACGATGGCGCCGACCACCCCCACTGCCTCCTTGCGGGTATACGCCAGGTAGTTGCCAGGCAGCGAAGGCTCGACCGTCCGGCCGTGGATCTTGCTGGCCCAGCCGGCGAAATAGCGTAGGGTATCGACCGTGCCCTGGATGTCGACTGCGCGCGCCTGCACCACCGACTTGCCCATGTCGATGGCTTCGATCTGCGCCAATTCGTCGCCGTGGGTTTCGATCAAGTCGGCCAGGCGATGAATCAGGCGCTCGCGCTCCAGCGGCTTCAGCTGGCGCCAGGCACCACCGTCGAACTGCGCGCGCGCGGCGCACACGGCACGGTCGAGGTCATCTGCGGTGCCCATGGGGATGCGTGTCAGTACCCCTTCGGTGGAGGGCTCGATGACCTCGGCGGTACCTCCGTCGCTGGCCTCCAGCCAGGCACCGCCGATGAACATGCGCTGCGGCTTGCTGAGAAAACGCTGGGTCGCCTCGGAAACGCCAAAGGCCTGCAAGTAGGCTTTAACCTTGTTGTCCACAGTACAGTCTCCGGGTCAGCGGGCGTTGGCGCGCGCGTGGAAGATGAAGCCGATGCTGTTCATCAGCAATTGTGCGGCCAGGATCGAGGTCATGCCGGTGGGGTCGTAGGCCGGGGCCACTTCGACCAGGTCCATGCCGACGATGCGGCCATGGCTGCGCCGGGCCAGGGCCTGGATGATCTCCAGCACTTCGTAGTACAAGAATCCGCCATGGCTCGGCGTGCCAGTGCCCGGGGCGATGGACGGGTCGAAGCCGTCGATGTCGATGGTGATGTAGTAGTTGCGGCCTTCAGGAATTTTCGCCAGCACGCCCTCGCAGCCCAACCGACGTACGTCACGCACCGAAAGAATCTGCGAACCGGCGTCACGCGCGGCGTCGTAGTCGTCGCGGTTGGATGAGGACACGTTGCGGATGCCCATTTGGGTCATGCCAACGATGTGCTCCAGCTCCGATGCGCGGCGCAGCGGGCTGCCGTGGCCGTAGCGCACGCCGTGGCGCTCGTCGACGAAATCCAGGTGGGCGTCGAAATGCACGATGTGGATCGGCCCATGGCCTTCGAACGCCTTGATCACCGGGGCATGCACCGAATGGTCACCGCCCAGCACCACCGGCATCGCCCCCGCCGCAAGAATCTGCCGCACGGCCGACTCGATGTTGGCGTTACTGCTGGCCATGTCGGTGTGCACGATGTCGGCGTCGCCCACATCGACCATGCGCACCTGGTCTTCGGTCAGGTAGGTGGCGTCATCTTCGAAGTCATAGGCACCGGCATGGCCGAAGGAAAACAAGGTCGATGCCTCACGGATGCCGCGCGGCC
The DNA here is from genome assembly GCF_001320885.1 of Pseudomonas sp. NBRC 111140. NCBI lineage: Bacteria > Pseudomonadati > Pseudomonadota > Gammaproteobacteria > Pseudomonadales > Pseudomonadaceae > Pseudomonas > Pseudomonas sp. NBRC 111140. Next base: position 29,258 of record NZ_BCBQ01000002.1, on the reverse strand, counting down.
CAAAACGCGCACCCGAACGCCACTGGGTGCCCATGTCGTTGGGTGCACCCAAAATCGCCACATCGGCGTCGATTGCCGCCCAGTCGGTGCATACCGGCGCCTTGGCGAACGTGCAATGGCCCACAAAGGGCAGGTTCAGGCGGCCAGACTCGTAACCGTGCTTTGCCATGTTCTGCTTTCTCCACGTGTTGTTCTATGTCAGGAGACGGGGCGACTGCTCGACCACCGTTGCAGCCACTATGGCAACCAGGTTGGCGGGGAAAAATGCGCAAGTGCAGATACATACATCGCCATAGCCCGAAGTATTGGCAGGCAGCGAGTCCAGAAAATGCCAGGCATTGCAGTGGCGAGGCGCTCATGTTTAGCTTGCGCAACAAGAACAATACATGGGCGCTCATATCAGCACTGGCGATGTGAGGCTCTGCCGGGAGGCTACGGTGATCCAGCTCCACGATGTCGACCTGAAGCTGCTCAGGGTATTCACCACTATCGTCCGGTGCGGCGGCTTTTCCGCAGCGCAAGCGGCGCTCAATGCCGGGCAGTCGACCATCAGCGAACAGATGTCGCACCTGGAAACCCGCCTGGGGGTCAGGCTTTGCCAGCGCGGGCGCAGTGGCTTTCGCCTGACCGAGCAAGGGGTGGCAATCCATGAGGCAACCCTGCGCCTGCTCAGTGCCGTGGAGAGCTTTTGCCTGGACGCCGACGTGCTCAAGCAGCACATCAGCGGCAAGCTCAACCTGGGCATCATCGACTCCACCCTGACCGACCCCGTCTCGCCACTGCCGCGCACCACCCAACGCTTCGTTTCACGTGGGCATGATGCCCACCTGCACATCTACATCGGTGCCCCGGCAGAACTTGAAGAGCGCGTGCTGGACGGCAGGCTGCACCTGGCAATCGGCCATTTTCCCTTGCGCGTCGCCGGGCTGTCCTACCTGCCGCTTTATGACGAGGCGCTTGGCCTGTACTGCGGCAGGCGTCACCCGCTGTTTGCCAGCAATGCGGGCAACGGCCGACTGATGGAGGACGTGCGCCAAAGCCGTATCGTGGTGCGCGGCTACATGCAGCAGTACGACCTGGAGCAGTTGGGCATCACCAAGGCCGATGCGACGGTGGAGAACATCGAGGCAGCGGCGATCCTGATCATTTCCGGGGCCTATATCGGCTTTTTGCCCGTGCACTTTGCCGAGCAATGGGTCAAGACCGGCGAAATGCGCCGCCTGGGGGCCAACACGCTGGACCTCAGCTCGCCCTTCGATGTGGCTACCCGGCGCGGTGTGTCGCGCCCGCCTATCCTGCAGGCCTTTCTGGAGGATTTGGCTGCCTGTACCGTGAGGACGGCCTCTCATCTCGACGCCGTCTAGAAATGTCTTTGAGCAATGTCTTCAGCAAATACGTAGTCACTCTGAAATGCTCATCCTCCTGACGAACCGTGCAGCAGGTTTTGGACTGATCTTTTCGTTGTTGGAATTTACGCTGTCACCGGCGCGCAGCGCACCGAGATCATGCCGGAGGCAATATCGACTGCAATGTGGAAGGTGCCCGGTTCATGCTTGGCTGAATACCGTTCAGGCGTGGCATCTGAATTGAACATGAGCAGCTTGTAGCGTGCGGCAGCGCCGCCTTGACGTAACTTGCGCAGGGCGCTGGCCTTTTTGCCTTGGAAGAACGACGGCGCGACATTGAAGGCCTCGCCAATCAGCGTTTCGCTGGGGGAGGAGGCGCGAATGTCGAAGCCGTTCTTGTCCTCATTTCCAAACTCCACCGTGTATTCGGTGAACGGGAATGTTTTTTCTCTAAGCAGGCCAGCGATGCCATTGAGGATCACCAGGTCGGACATGATTCGGTTGGCAGCTTCAAAGAGGGTGACCTGCGGGTAGGGGCCGGCCCCCACCTTATCCCGCTTGATCGAAGTCAATAGCTGAACACCGTGCTTGCCTTGAATTGACGCCCCCAGGCAATCAAGGCTCTGTTCAAACTCACTCTTGATGGCGTGTATGTTTTCGGCGTTCAGCGTTCTTATTGGTTGACGCATGGGTGTCCCTGGCAAACGAAAGATTGGAAATAGCGCCAGCCTTGCGCAAACGCTACAAAGGTGACCGCCATTATTGTGCCACCGCTGTATTCGTCAGTGCCATCCATCAGGTGTCAGGTCCATAAGCCATTACCTCCGAAGCTTGCTCCCGAGCGCTCTGGCAAGTAATACCGCCCTCTTCGCAGGTGACACCGGACAGCCTGCTCGCTGCACGCCCCAACGCGGGTCAAAACCCATAAGCGGATTCAAAGTGCCCTTTTTTGATGCACGTCTTCTTCCAGCCAGGTGTTGCTTGTTTGGGGCCGAGGCGAACACCGCCGTGTACTGGCAACCTGAAGCAGCACCTATTTGCTGTTTTCGCGCCCGTTCCACTCTATTTCGGAACGCCACAGGCCTTTAGGCACCTTCATTGCAAAGGCAATTGTGCGCATGACGCATAGACGATCACTTGCAACCGAGGCTCACAGCACCCACCGACCCCAGCAAGGCAGCACCCTGTAGAACCCAGAAAAACAGCAATGAAGCTGCCGGCGACGGCGGCAAGGAGTGGGTATGTCCCGGGCTTTTTTCAATGAAATGTACGAAGCGAACGGCAGTTGCCGCCCGCATTACCAGGAGTTCGCCCGCTGGCTGGCCAACACCCCGCTGGAGCTGTTGGAGCAGCGCCGGCGCGAGGCCGATCTGCTGTTCCACCGCGCTGGCATCACCTTCACCTTGTACGGCGACAAACAGGACACCGAACGCCTGATCCCCTTCGATATCATCCCGCGCAGCATCCGCGCCAGCGAATGGCGCACGGTCGAGCGTGGCTGTATCCAGCGGGTGCAGGCGCTGAACCTGTTCCTGCAGGACATCTACCACGACCAGCGCATCCTCAAGGCCGGCATCATCCCGCCAGAGCAAGTACTGGCCAACGAGGGCTACCAGATCGCCATGCAGGGCCTGGACCTGCACCGTGGGCTGTATGCCCATATCGCCGGGGTCGACCTGGTGCGGGACGGCGATGGCAGCTACTTCGTGCTGGAAGACAACCTGCGCACCCCCAGCGGCGTCAGCTACATGCTCGAAGACCGCAAGATGATGATGCGCCTGTTCCCCGAACTGTTTGCCGCGCAGCGTATCGCGCCCATCGACCACTACCCCAACCTGCTGCTGGACACACTCAAGAGCGCCAGCCCACTGGACAACCCCACTGCCGTGCTGCTCACCCCTGGCCGGTTCAACAGCGCCTACTTCGAGCATGCCTTTCTGGCCCGGGAAATGGGTATCGAGCTGGTCGAAGGCGCTGACCTGTTCGTGCGTGACGAGCATGTCTACATGCGCACCACCGCCGGCCCACAACAAGTGGACGTGATCTACCGGCGCCTGGACGACGACTACCTCGACCCGCTGTCTTTCAACCCGGAATCGACACTGGGCGTACCGGGGCTGATCTCGGTGTACCGTGCCGGCAATGTGGTGCTGGCCAACGCAGTGGGCACGGGCGTGGCCGACGACAAGTCGATCTACCCGTATGTCGACGACATGATCCGCTTCTACCTGAGCGAAGAGCCGATCCTCAACAACGTGCCGACCTGGCAATGCCGCAAGCCGGCGGACCTGTCCCATGTGCTGGCCCACCTGCCCAAACTGGTGGTCAAGGAAACCCAAGGCTCCGGCGGCTATGGCATGTTGGTCGGGCCGGCGTCGACTGCAGCCCAGATCGAGGACTTTCGTGCGCGCATCAAAGCCCGCCCGCACGCCTATATCGCGCAACCCACCTTGTGCCTTTCAACCTGCCCGACCTTCGTCGACAGTGGCATCGCACCGCGCCACATCGACCTGCGCCCGTTCGTGCTATCGGGCAGTGAAACGCGCCTGGTGCCCGGCGGCCTGACCCGCGTGGCATTGCAGGAAGGCTCGCTGGTGGTCAACTCGTCGCAGGGCGGCGGTACCAAGGACACCTGGGTGGTGGAGGACTGAACCATGCTTTCGCGAACCGCTTCGGACCTGTACTGGATGTCCCGCTACCTGGAACGTGCAGAAAACCTCGCGCGCATGCTTGAGGTCAGCTATTCGCTGTCGCTGATGCCACAGGCTGGGCGCAGCGACGGCCATGCCGAGCTGGCGATGTCGCTGTTGGCCTCCGGCACACTGGACGACTACATCCGCCGGCACACCGAGCTCGACACCGAGCGCATGCTGCACTTCTTCGCCCTCGACGCGACCAACCCCAGCAGTATCTATTGCTGCCTGCAGGCCGCCAGGACCAATGCCCATGCGGTGCGCGGCCGGATCACCGCCGACATGTGGGAGAACATCAATGCCACCTGGATCGAAATGCGCAACATCGCCAGCAATGGCCTTGGCCGCTATGGCATCAGCCAGTTCTGCGACTGGGTCAAGGAGCGCTCGCACCTGTTCCGTGGCGCGACCTCCGGCACCATCATGCGCAACGACGCCTACAGTTTCATCCGCCTGGGGACCTTCCTGGAACGGGCGGACAACACCCTGCGCCTGCTCGATGCGCGCTACGAAATGTTCGGCGAGGCTTCCGAAGAGGTCAGCGACAGCTCCGCCCGCGGTTATTACCAATGGAGCGCCCTGCTGCGGGCGCTGACCTCGTATGAAGCCTTCAACGAGCTGTATCGCGCGGCGCCCAGTGCCCGGCCGGTGTCCGAGCTGCTGTTGTTGCGGGTGGACGTGCCGCGCTCGCTGCATGCCTGCATCGAGGAGCTGGACCTGATTCTGGCCGGCCTGCCCGGCAGCAGTGGGCGCGCCGCCCAGCGCATGGCCGCCGAACTCAATGCGCGCCTGCGCTACACCGCCATCGACGAAGTCCTCGACGCAGGCTTGCACGCCTGGTTGACCGACTTCATCGGCCGCGTCAACCAACTGGGCCAGGCGGTCCATCACTCCTACCTGGAGGTTGTATGAAACTGTGCATTCGCCACGACACTACCTACAGCTACGCCAGCGACGTCAGCAACAGCATTCAGTTCCTGCGCCTGACGCCACGCAGCAGCGAACGCCAACGCATCGATGATTGGCAACTGGTCCTTCCCAGCAAGGTCAAGAGCCAGATCGACCCGTACGGCAACATCCTGCATGTGCTGACCCTGGACAAACCCCACGGGCACCTTGCACTGACTGCCAGTGGCCAGGTAGAGATCGACCCGGATTGCGAGCAGGAGGGCGAAAGCCAGTCGCCTCTGCCCTTCCTGCGTGACAGCCGACTGACTCAAGCCGATGACACACTCAAGGCCTTCGCCAACCGGCAGTGCGGCAAGCATCGCGACCGGGGGGCATTGACGGGGCTGATGCAAGGCCTGGCCGAGCACATGCCCTACAGCCCTGGGGCCACCTCGGTGGGCACCACAGCCATCGAAGCGTTCAGGGGTGGCGCTGGCGTGTGCCAGGACCACACCCATGCCTTCCTGGCCTGCGCACGCAGCCTGGGGGTGCCGGCACGCTACGTTTCCGGTTACCTGTGCACCGAGGACGAGCAGCATCTGGCCAGCCACGCCTGGGCCGAAGCGTGGATCAACGACGCCTGGTTCAGCTTCGACGTCACCAACCGCCTGACGCGCCCAGAACGTCACCTGAAGCTGGCAGTTGGCCTGGACTACCTCGATGCCTGCCCAGTCAGGGGGGTGCGCCGTGGCGGCGGCGTCGAATCGATGCAGGCCAGCGTCCACGTTCATCGCCAGTGACAGGTTGGCTGCAGGCAGGTCTTGTCGCGCGAGCGCGGCAAGGCCACTCCATACGCAACACAAGGGAAACCGCATGACTTACTGCGTCGCCATGCACCTGGAGGACGGGCTCGTCTTCATCAGCGACTCACGCACCAATGCCGGCATCGACCAGATCTCCACCTTTGCCAAGTTGTTCGTCTTCAGCGTGCCAGGCGAGCGGCTGATCGTGCTGCAGACCGCCGGCAACCTGGCGACCTCGCAGTCCGTGGTCAACCTGCTGCGCCAGCGTACCCTGGGCAGCGGCCAGCACCTGCTGAACGTTGCCACGCTTTTCGATGCCACGGTGCTGGTTGCCGACACCCTGCGCGAAGTGGTCAGCCGTGACCGCAGCAAACTCACCGCGGGCATCGACCTGAGCAGTTCATTCATTGTCGGCGGCCAGATAGCCGCCGGGCCCATGGCCATTTTCAATGTCTACGCGCAGGGCAATTTCTTTCAGGCCACGCCGGATACTCCGTTCCTGCAACTGGGTGAAAGCAAGTACGGCCGGCCCATACTCGACCGCAACCTGGATTACCGCACGCCGCTCGATGAAGCGTTGCGCTGTGGCCTGATTTCGTTCGACTCCACCATCCGCAGCAACCTGTCGGTGGGCATGCCGCTGGACTTGCTGGTGTACCGCAAAAACAGCCTGGAGAGCATGACACGCAGGCGCATCAACAGCGACGATGCCTATTACCAGCAAATTCGCAAGCAATGAAGCGACGGGTTGAAGACACTCCTGGCTGAACTGCCGGCGCCGCCTTATGGCTGAATGAGGCGCCGTGGCCAGGTTTCATTGGGGAAGCGACGCAGGTTATCCTGCACCCTCCCCTTGTCACGAGATTGTCATGTCGTCCGTCGCCACTCCGGTGCAAACCCAACGCGCCGACCGAGACTCGCGCAACGCGGCCCAGGTGCTCAGCCTGTGCCTGCCCAGTGACGTACTGCTCTACCTGCTGCTGCCGATGTACGCAGCCGACTTCGGCGTGACCTTGGCCGAAGCTGGCGTGCTGCTGGCGGCCAACCGCCTGGTGCGCATCATCGGTTACGGCTGGGTCGTGCGCTTCTATGCCCGCCATGGCGACCGCGCGGCCTGCAGCCTTGCGGCCTTCGCCGCCGCCGTGTGCGCACTGGGCAATGCGATGCTGACCGGTTTCGCCGCGCTACTGTTGCTGCGCCTGGTCTGGGGCCTGTGCTTTGCCACGTTCAACCTGAGTACCCAAACCCTCGCTACCGCTGAGGTACAAGGGGCGGCACGCCGTGCGGGACGCTCGCGAGCGACCCTTTCCATCGGGCCAATGCTGGCCTTGCCGCTGGGTGCGCTGATGGCACAGGCCTACGGCCCGCGCAGTGTGTTCTTCGTGCTCTGCATCGGTGCTCTGTTCGGGCTGTGGCGTGCGCGCGCCCTGCCCGGCACCGGCCACGCGGTCGCCAGCCGCGGGGGCCGGCGCCTGCGCCTGCCCGACAGCATCGCTACCTGGTCCTTCATCGAAGGGGTGACCCTGGACGGCTTGTTCATCTTCGGCCTCTCGCTCTACGCACAAACCCACCTGGGGGAGTCCGGCGTGCTGGCAGCGGGCGTGCTGATGGCGGTGCGCTACCTGAGCGAAATGCTCTTCAGCCCCTTCGGCGGGCGCCTGGCCGACCGCTTCGGGCCGCTGCGCATGCTGGTAGCGCTGTCACTGGCCACGTCGCTGGCGCTGCTGCTGTTTGCCAGCCACTGGTTGTTCATCGGCGCCTTCTTCGTGCTGGTGCTACGCGCCCTGCAACTGCCGCTGGTGATGACGCTGGTGGCCCTGCGCAACCCGCAACAACGCATCCAGGCGCTGGCCGGCAACGCCGTGTGGCGTGACATTGGCGCGGGGCTCGGGCCGATGCTGGCGGGTGTGCTGCTGCCGCAGGTGCCAGCGATCTGGGCCTACGCCGGGGCGGCACTGGCGATCGCGATGGCAGCCTTGAATTGCGCCTGGTCGGCGCGACAATGAGTGCTGACGCCATGCATGACATGGGCTCACCTATGGTGTGAGGAGTGATCGTTTGAGTCGATCAAATCGCTGAAATCTAATGGTTGCAAACCAACAAGAAGCTCGCACGGAAGCGATCAGCGATAGAGATAACTACACGATGACTCCAACGTTCTCATTAATCGTTCTGGGCACTGCAATACTGCTGATCGTGGTCATGATCAGCAAGCTCAAGGTCCACCCCTTCCTGGCACTGCTGGCCGCAAGCCTGGTGGTGGGCATTGGTACCGGCATGCCGCCGACGGCCATGGTTGCCGCGTTCGAAAAAGGCATGGGCAGCACGCTGGGCTTTCTTGCCGGCATCATCGGCCTGGGCAGTATCCTCGGCAAACTGCTGGAAGAGTCGGGTGGGGCCAGGCGCATCGCCACCACGCTGCTGAACCTGTTGGGTGAACGCAATGCTTCATGGGCCATGATGCTGGTGGGCTTCATCGCTGGCATCCCGGTGTTTTTCGAGGTCGGCTTCGTGCTGCTCATTCCGCTGATCTACGTGGTTGCCCGGCAAACCCGCATCAGCATGCTGTACCTCGGCGTCCCGCTGGCCACCTCGCTGATGGTGGTGCACTGCATTCTGCCGCCACACCCAGCTGCTACGGCGATTACCGGCATGCTCAATGCCGATATCGGCACGGTCATCCTCTATGGCCTGATCGTTGGCTTGCCCACTGCCATCATCGCCGGCCCGGTCTGGGTACGCTTCGCCTGCAAGCGCGGCGCAACACAAGCGCAAGATACCTTCCTTTCGGCACGTACCGAAGCCCAGGTCGATGACCAGCCGCTGCCTGCTTTCGGCATTACCCTCGCCACCGTCCTGCTGCCGTTGCTGCTGATGGTCGGCAAAACCTTGGCCGTCATGGTGCTGGCAAAGGGCTCCACGCTGTACGAGTGGGTGGCCTTCGTTGGCAACCCACTGATCGCCCTGGCGCTGTCGGTTATGTTCGGCTACTGGGCACTGGGCCTGCGCCGCGGCCTGGACATGGCGCAGTTGCTCAACCTGACCCAGCGCTGCTTCCCGCCCCTGGCCGGTATTTTGCTGATTATCGGTGCCGGCGGCGCCTTCAACGACATGCTGGTCGGTAGCGGCATCGGCAAGGCGCTGGCTGACGTGCTCAACCAGACCCAGCTCAACCCGGTCATCCTCGCCTGGCTGATCGCTGGGATCATGCACTTCGCGGTCGGTTCGGCCACGGTGGCAATGATCAGCGCGGCCGGCATGGTCATGCCGATCCTGGGCCAACACCCCGAATACAACCGGGAAATCCTGGTGATCGCCATCGGTGCAGGCGCCATCGGCTGGACACACATTACCGATTCGGCGTTCTGGGTGGTGAAGGAGTATCTGGGGCTGTCACTCAGCGATGCGTTGAAAAAATTCACTGCGGCGACAGTGCTGGCCTCGGTGATCGCCTTGTGCCTGACCCTGCTCCTTTCAAAAATTGTCTGATCTACTCTGCAAAGACTGCACAACAGGTGAAATCATGATTCACGGAAAAACCCTGGAAGCCTGGCAACAAAGCCACCCGATCATCGCCGACCTGGTCGCCCTGAAAGAAACAAGCTGGTTCAACCCGGGTATCGCCCAGGCATCCGAAGCCCTACGCGACGTGGGCCTCACGGCTGCAGACGTGCAGGCGGCGAGCGCACGGCTGCAGCGGTTTGCGCCGTACCTGGCAACAGTCTTCCCCGAAACAGCGCCAGCCGGTGGCATCATCGAGTCGCACATCGCCCCATTGCCGCTGCTTCGCCAACGGCTGATCGAGGAAGGCGCATTGCGCAACGCCGGCAGCCTGTGGCTCAAGGCAGACAGCGACTTGCCTGTTTCCGGCTCGATCAAGGCCCGGGGTGGTATTCATGAAGTACTCAAGCATGCCGAAGACCTGGCCCTGGCGGCCGGCCTGATCACGCCAACGGATGACTACACCCGGCTGGCAAGCGAGCAGGCGCGCGCCTTCTTCGGCCAGTACAAGATCGCCGTGGGCTCGACCGGTAACCTGGGTTTGTCGATTGGCATCATGAGCGCGAAGCTGGGCTTCCAGGTGAGCGTGCACATGTCGTCCGACGCCAGGCAGTGGAAAAAGGACAAGCTGCGTGCCAACGGCGTGACCGTGGTCGAGCACGCCTCCGACTACAGCGTTGCGGTCGAGCAAGGGCGCCAACAGGCGGCAGCCGACCCCAGCTGCTACTTCGTTGACGACGAGAACTCGCCTCAGCTGTTCCTGGGCTATGCCGTCGCCGCTGAACGGCTGGCCCTCCAGTTCGACCAGGCTGGCATCCAGGTGGACGCAGATCACCCGCTGTTCGTCTACCTGCCTTGCGGCGTAGGGGGCGGCCCTGGCGGCGTAGCGTTCGGGTTGAAGCTGGTATTCGGCGATGCGGTGCACTGTATCTTTGCCGAACCCACCCACTCCCCTTGCATGTTGCTGGGCGTGTACACCGGCCTGCACGATGAAACCAGCGTGCAGGACTTCGGCATCGACAACATCACCGCCGCCGACGGTCTGGCGGTCGGGCGGCCATCCGGGTTCGTCGGCAAAGCCATGCAGCGGCTGATCGATGGTTACTACACCGTGACCGACGAAGCACTGTACCGCTTGATGGTCATCGCCCATGAGCAGGACAAGGTCAAACTGGAACCTTCTGCCTTGGCCGGCGTACCCGGTATGCTACGGGTATTGCAGGCAGACGAGTACCTGGCTCGTCAAGGCTTCACCCCAACCCAGCTGCAGCAGGCAACCCACCTCGTCTGGGGAACCGGTGGCAGCATGGTGCCGGAAGATGAGTTCAACGCCTACCTGGCGAAAGGGCGCAGCGTGTAACCGCAATCAGTGAACTGCACAGGAAGGATTGAACCATGAAAAAGCCCAGCGGCGGCGCCGTGAAACTCAGTGGCTCGCACCTGGGCAGCCTGCATGTCTTTCTGGTGGCCGCACGGCACTTGAGCTTCTCTCGCGCGGCGGATGAGCTGTGCCTGACGGCCAGTGCCGTGAGCCATCGCATCAATCGACTGGAAGATGAACTGGCGCTCAAGCTGTTCCACCGCATGCCGCGCAAAGTCAGCCTCAGCGAAGACGGCGAGCGCCTGTTCGCGGTCATGCAGCGCACCATGGATGAGCTCAGCGAGGCCGTGCAGGCACGCGCGCACGCCGAAATCGCCGGCCAGCTGACGCTGTATGTACGCCCGTCAGTCGCACAGTGCTGGCTGGTGCCACGGCTGGCGCAGTTCACCACCCGTTACCCCGACATCCAGCTCGATATCAGGGTGGGCAACGAGAGCATCGATTACCGCACCCGCAAGATCGACCTGGTCCTCTGTTATTCGGATGGTCACCATCCGGGTTTGCAGAGCATCCATTTGATGAACGAGCGAATCGCCCCGGTGTGCTCCCCTCATTACGCTCAGACCCATGCATTGGCCAATGACCTGAACCGGCTGGATCAATGCACCACATTGCATGATGTAGCGGCCTGGGACAACGCTGCATTCGATGCCGAATGGCAGCTCTGGGCCAGCACCACAGGTGCGCGTATCAGCCTCCCGCGCCGGTTCCTCACCTTCGATCGCTCCGACCTTTGCACGCTCGCGGCACTGAACCACACAGGCGTCGCGATCGGCCGGGAACAACTGGTCAGAACGCGCATTGCGCAAGGTGAACTGGTCCTGCCGTTCGGCGGTTTCGTCGACACCCCCAACTATGGCTATTACCTGGTCTACCCGCATCATGACCCGATGCCCAAACGCCTGCAGGTGTTGATCGACTGGCTCGTGGAATGCGCCCAGTCACCTGGCCCGAACCCATGACTTGCACGACGGCGCAAGCTTCAACCCTTTATCTTTATCGATGTATCCAAGCTTCGCGCCCGTGTTCGATTGCTTCTTTTCATTTGTTTGCGGTCGGCTGCGCTGGGGTGCGCAGCGCCGATGACGACACATTCTGACCATCGCCCCCCAGACCATGAGCACCCCACAGCATCAGGATGTTCATCATGGGTTCTCGACTGCACCCCTTCGCCTTCGACAGCCGTCGCACTGTCGATACCTGCACACTGTCCCTGAAGTGGAGTTTCCAGCTGCTCCTGGACCTTGGGGCGCATCGTACGTTCATCGGCCGCCACGGGCTGAATGACGATGACCTGGGTTATGAGCTGGGCATCGCAAAGTGGGTGGATGACGACCACTACAAACCTGCCCTTGCCTTGGCCGCGTTGCGCAAGAGCGCGCGCGCCTTCACCGCCGAGCATCCGCAAGTAGATTACCCGGATAACCTGGCGGCCAATCTCGAGGCTTTGGGGCAATTGCTGAGTTTTTCCGAAGCGGACCTGCAGGTACTCGGCTTCTGCGTGTTGTTGCACTGCGACCCAACGCTGAGCGATGCCACCGACCAGTTGGGCATGCTGGGGTTCAAACAAGCAGTGAAAGTGCTGTCTGTACTCCTCGGCTTGCCACTTGCGACCGTAGAAGCCTGCCTGGCACACAACAGCCCGTTGCTGCGCACCGGCCTGCTGGAAATCAGCACCAGCAACCGCGCCGCCATGGCGCTGAGCTCGATGTTGTCGGTGAGCAACCAGGAGCTGCCTGGCCGGTTGCGCTTCAACAAGGGTACCCCCCTGGAGCTGTTCGCCTACGCTTTTCGCTTGAGCCCTCCTGGCAGCTTGACGGCGGAACACTACAGCCATGTCAGCCAGCAGTTGCTGATCGCCGAGCGCTACCTGGGCAGCGTCCTGGCCAAACAGCGCCCAGGTGTGAACATCCTGCTGTACGGCCCTCCTGGCACTGGCAAAACCCAGCTGAGCAGGCTACTCGCCAATACCTTGGGCCGTGCGCTTTATGAAGTAGCCTGCACCGACAGCCACGGCGACCCGGTATCGGCAAAACAGCGCCTGTGTTCGCTGCGCGCGGCCAACAGTGTGTTGCAAACGCAATCCGCCCTGCTGGTACTGGACGAAATCGAAGACATCTTCCAGGCCGCCAGTGCAGACGCTGGCAAGCGCTCGCAAAAGGGTTGGATCAACCGCATGCTGGAAGAAAACACGCTGCCGTGCTTTTGGCTGAGCAACAGCATCGAAGACATCGACGCTGCGCATATTCGTCGCTTCGACCTGGTGATCGAGGTGCCGAACCCGCCCTTGGCGCAGCGCCAGCAGATGCTGCGCGAATGTGGCGCAGGCAAGCTGGGCAGTACCTTGGTAGAACACCTCAGCGCCCATGACCAGGTCACCCCTGCTGTGCTGGACCGGGCAGTGCGTGTGGGGCGAAGCGTGGCCCCGCGCGCCGGCAAGATGCTGGACAACACCATTCGTTGCGTCGTGAACGCGACCTTGAAGGCACAAGGTTTCGACAAGCTGCAAAGCAATGAGCATTCTCTGCCCGCTTTCTATTCCCCCGCCTGGATCAACACCGACCAGCCCCTCGACGGGCTGGTCGACGGGCTACGCGCTGACGCCGAGGCCCGGCTTTGTTTTTACGGCCCGCCAGGCACCGGCAAGACCGCGTTTGGCCACTGGTTGGCGCAACAGCTGGGCAAACCGCTGATGGTTAAGCGAGTCTCGGACCTGGTTTCGCCCTACGTGGGTACGACCGAGCAGAACCTGGCACAAGCGTTCGATCGTGCCCAGCAAGAACAGGCCGTTCTGCTGCTCGACGAAGTCGACAGCTTCCTGCAGGACCGCCGCAAGGCTCGCCAGAGCTGGGAGGTCACTGCGGTCAATGAAATGCTCACGCAAATGGAAAGCTACCGAGGGCTGTTCATCGCCTCGACCAACCTGATGAGCGATCTGGATGAAGCCTCTTTGCGCCGCTTCGACCTCAAAGTGCATTTCGGCTACCTGAAAACCGCCCAGGTTCAAGCGCTGTTCAGCGCACACCTCAAGGCGCTGGGGCTCAAAGACCCACAGCACGCCGCCGCCGCCCGTCTGCGCGGCGAAACCTGCCTGACCCCGGGTGACTTCGCCGCGGTTGCCCGACGCGGCCGATTCAAACCCTTTGCCAACGCCAATGAACTGGCCACGGCGTTGATTGCCGAATGCCGCCTGAAAACTACGGCGCAACAACGCCCCATCGGCTTCACCCAGTGGACGAATTAAAGGTTGCAGGTTTGGCGCCGATAGGCAGACTAGCCGCCATTGCTGGCCATAAGCCAGCCCTGCCACCACAAGGATGATTCTCTTGCCTTCAGCCAAGACCCATACCGCGCTGAGCCGCCAGTGGGAGCTGCTGCGCCAGCTGCCAAAACGCGCCCCCGGCAGCACGGTGACTGAACTGCTGGCCCGCCTGACGGATGCGGGCTACGTCATCAGCAGACGCAGCATCGAGCGCGATCTGCATGACCTTTCCCTGGTGTTTCCGTTGCAGCGCAACGAAGGGGGAACGCCGTCGGGCTGGTACTGGAAGCCAGGTGTAAGTGTCGAGCTGCAAGGCATCACGTTGACCGAAGCCGTCAGCCTGGCGCTGGTCGAGGACGCCGTTCGCCCCTTGTTGCCAGGGAGCATGCTGAGTGTTCTGGAACCACGCTTCGAGCACGCACGGCAAAAGCTCAAGGGGTTGGGCGACGGCAACCCAGCCGCCCGCTGGCCAGACAAAGTGGCCAGCGTGCGGCCGGACTTCAACATGCAAGCACCGCAGGTTCAGGCAGAAACGCTTGAAGCCCTGCAGCACGCCTTGATCAGCGAACAGCAGATCCGCTGCCAGTACTATTCGGCGCACAATGACAAGCAAAGCGACTTGACACTCAACCCGCTGGCGATTGTGCAGCGCGGCTTGATCACCTACCTCATCGCCACGGCAGCGCCCTACACCGACGTCCGTCAATTCGCGGCGCACCGCTTCCGAGAGGTGACCGTACTCGACTCGCCGTGCCAGGGGCTGGAGTCGTTCGAATTGCACAGCTACCTCGCCACGGATGCCCTGCAATTTGGCAAACCCGAAAAGATCTGCCTGGAAGCTTGGGTGAGCGAACGCCAGGCACGCCTGATTCGCGAAACCCCACTGAGCACGGACATGACGCTCGAACCGTGGGAGCAAGGCTTCCGCCTTCAGGCAACGGTCAATAATACCTGGCAGCTGCACTGGTGGCTGTTGTCGCTCGGTGACGCGGTGGTGGTGCATGCGCCAGCACAATTGCGCCAACAGATCGGCGATACGCTGCGCCGCGCCGCCGCCGCGTACGCGCCTGAACAGTGCCTGGCCTGAGCACCTGGTGCCCGAAGCGGTACAGCCCGGTAACCGAGTAGAGTCATGACTGCAATGAGTGATAGCCTATAGCCATAACTCACCTGATGGGCCCTGCCCCGCGAATACGGCCTCCCAGCCAGCATTGCCCCAAGCCAAGGAAGCAAACGCAATGGACTACCAGTCGCTCAAGACTCGTCAGCGCATTGAACGCGACGCCCATCACCCCAACCTGGCGATTCGTATACACCGGGCCCTGAGCTGGCTACAGCGCGCCGAGCAGGCCGACGACGTCGATGGTCGTTTCGTTTTCCTGTGGATCGCCTTCAACGCCGCCTACGCCACGGATATCGACGAGCAGTATCGGTTGTCCGAACAAGAGGCATTCAAGGCCTTCCTGCACAAGCTCTGCGTGCTGGACAGTGAGCATGTCATCGAGAAACTGGTGTGGTCGGAGTTTTCTGGCAGCATCCGTGCATTGCTGGACAACCCCTATGTGTTCCAGAGCTTCTGGGAGTTCCAGAACGGCAAAATCAGCGAAGCCGAGTGGGAAGAACGCCTGCGCAACGGCAAACGCGCCGCCCACCACGCACTGGCGGAACGTGATACGGCCAAGGTTCTGGGGGTACTGTTCAACCGCATCTACACCTTGCGCAATCAACTGATGCACGGCGGTGCGACCTGGAACGGCAGCGTCAATCGCACACAGCTGCGCGACTGCACCAAACTGCTGGGCAAGCTGGTCCCTTTGATCATCCTGCTTATGCTCGACAACCCCGACACCCTCTGGGGCGACGCCTGCTACCCGGTGGTCAGCGACTGACCTCCTGACCCGGAGCCCTGACGTCCAGCCAACGCCACCATCGCGCCAATTGCCCGCCAGCCAGCGCACAAGCTGGCTGCGACACAAGCTGTCGCCCCCCGCTCACACAATGGAACAAACCTGCCCACAGGCCAACGTCACTGCTGCCCAAGTGGTGCGCTGGATACAAGGAGCGCCAAAGTGCCTGAAATGCTCATCACGTTCGGAATGCAACTCGACGGTCAGCGGGCTACACAGCCCGGCAATCGGCTAGGCGCCCTGACAGTCGGGCCACAAGGTTTGCTGGACATCCTCGAAGGCCAGCTGGGCCTGCTCGCCGTGCGGCCATGTGCAGCGCAGCGCGCAGCCGCGTACCGCGCCTGCCTGGCCCAGTGCGATAACGGGCGACGCTTCTATCACGCCAGCTTCAGCGCCGACGAACTGGGCGTGGCAGCCACGCTGCTGGCCTGGCGCGACGACTTGTACCTCCACGGCTGGGACGGACGCGCAAAAGCAGTTGCCAGCCAACGGATCAACGACCTTGCCGAAGTTGAAGCCGATGCTTGCGAGGTCGTGCCACCGTCCATCGGGCAACGACTGCAACAGGTTGCCGAAGCGTTGGCCGTTCGCCGCGCCTGCATTACCAACGTGTACCTCAGCGATGCATGGGAGGTGTACCCCCTGGCCTGGCAACGGGTGCTGCAACGGCTGCCTCACGCGCAGCTGCCTAACCCGTCGGGTGCTGCACCAGGTTTTCTCGGGCAGTTGCAGGCGGTGTTGCGCGACAGTGTTGCAGGCGCGCCCGTCTCCCCCGTGCCCTGGCAGGATGACGGAAGCGTCCGGGTGGTCCAGGCGCAGACCCGAACGCTGGCCGCTACCTGGCTCAGCCGCACATTGCCCCAAGGCCGGCAGACGCTGCTGGTGGCCACTGCCGACGGCGCCTGCCTGGACAGCCACCTGGCAGGTGCGAACCAGGCACGGCATGGCCTTTCTGGCAGCAGCATTCTGCGGCCGGCCTTGCAAGTCTTGCCGCTGACGATGGAATTGCTCTGGGCACCGCTGAATTACCCGGTGCTTCTGCAGTTCCTGACCCATCCGATCAACCCCGTTCGGCTGTTTGCCCGCCGCCAGCTGGCAGCCAAGATATCCAGCATGCCCGGTATTGTCGGGGCCGAATGGGACAGGCTGCTCGAACGCATCAGCGCGTACTACGGCCCTGACGCGCCAAGTGTTCGCACGTCTATCGAACATTGGCTCGAAGCACCCACGTTTTCCCCTGACACGGGTGCTCCGCTGAACGAAGTGCAGGTGCGCGTTCAGCGCTTGCAAGCGTTCTTTCAGCTGCGCCTGGGGCACCAGGACCCAGCACAGCGCCAGGCAGCGCAGGCCGGCCATGGCCAATGTCAGGCAGCGCTGCAGGCACTGGCCGCCCTCGAGCAGCAAGGTGTCGAGTTCCTGCGCCCACGGCAGTTGCAGCAGGTTATCGAGCAAGCGACTGCAAACGGTTCGGACAACCCGCTGCTGGCGGCACAGGCCGGCGCCTACCTGACCGTCACTCGCCCGGGTGCAGCCATCGAACCGGCCGACACCGTGACATGGTGGAACCTGGCCATGCCGGCGTTGCCGGCACGCTCCCCGTGGTCCAGAGCTGAAAGCCGCCAATGGGCAGACCTGGGTGTCGCCTTGCCCGACAGCACCGCGCAACTGGCTCAGGCAGCCCAGGACTGGCTGCGTCCCGTCCTGGCAGCACGGCAGCAGTTGACACTGGTGCTGGCGCCGCCCCAGGAAGAGCCCCACCCGCTCTGGCAGTTGATCGAAACGGTCGTCAGCCAGCCGCACGTGCACGCATTGGAGGACCTCATGCTCGCGCCAGGGCCGTTGTGCCAGGCACAAACCCTGCACGTGCTGCCGCTACGCAAACGCTGGTGGAAGCTGCCTGCCGGCACCCCACTGGCTGCGCCAGAGAAGGCTTCGTATACAAGCCTTAACCTGTTGCTGTTCAACCCTTACCACTGGCTGCTGCAGTACGGTGCCAGGATCCAGGCCAGCAACAGCCCCAGCTTGAGCGACAGCTATCGATTGAATGGCGCGCTCGCACACCGCCTGGCCGAGCGCTTTTTCAACGTGCCGGACGCGCTGACGATGTCCACTGACGCGTTCGATACCTGGTTCGCCACGCACTTCGAGCAGGTGGTGCTCGAGGAAGGGGCGGTCCTGCTGATGCGCGGCCGTGGCGCCGATCTGGCAACACTGCGCCACCGCGTACGTCGCGCAATGATCCAGCTGCGCTGCCACTTCGCACGGGCCAATGTCGTGGCTGTCACCACTGAGCAGCCACTGGCCGGCACCTTCGTGGGCGGTGCGCTGGCAGGCTCGGCAGACTTGGTAGTGACCACCGCCAACGAGCTGCGTGCGGTCGTCGACATGAAGTGGGCCGGTGGCAAGAAGTACCCCGACCAACTTCAGGCCAACCGCCATCTGCAACTGGCGATCTATGCCGAACTGCTGCAGCAGCAGACCGGCTCGGTGCCATCCGTGGCGTATTTCATTCTGGAGCCTGCACGCTTGCTGACACCGGACGACCGCGTGTTCGCCGACGCGCAACAGGTGCCTGCCAACCCCCCAGGCAACACCCGCGAGCTGTGGCAAGCCTTCATCAAAGCCTGGAAATGGCGGCAAGGGCAGCTTGCAGATGGCCACTTCGAGCTGGCACTGGTAGGCATCGAGGAGGACGAGGCTTCCCAGCCACCGGCGCATGCACTGGCCATGGAATACCTCAAAGAAGCCTACAACGACTACCTGAGCTTGGCTGGATGGGAGCAATGAGCATGTCCGACAACCCGCGCATCACGTTCATCAGCGCTGGCGCTGGCAGCGGCAAGACCTATCGGCTCACGGAGCTTTTGTACCAGGAGCTGACCAGCCAACAGGTGCAGCCAGAGGGCATCATCGCCACCACGTTCACCCGCAAAGCCGCTGCCGAGCTGCGCGAGCGCGTGCGCAGCCACCTGCTCGACAAGGGGCAGGTCGGCCTGGCCAGCGCTATGGGCCAGGCACGCATCGGTACGGTAAACAGCCTGTGTGGCCAGTTGCTCGAGCACTTCGCCTTTGAAGCCGGCATGCCGCCGCAACAGCGCGTGCTGGAAGAAGAGCAGGCGAAGGTGCTGCTCAACCAGGCCGTCGATAGCGTCCTTGACGGTACGCGCATGGAGGCGTTCCTTGCCATCAGTCGGCGCCTGGGGCTGGAGGTTACCCTGCAGCAGAGCGACCTTCCGAGTGACAGCTGGCAAGACGCACTACGCCGACTGCTGGATCAGCTGCGCAGCAATGACATTGACCTTGAGCGCGCGCGCGACTTCGCTGCGCGTAACGCCCAGGACCTGCTTGCGCACTTCCCCAGCGTGACCAGCAGCGATCTGGACGCTGAGCTGCTGCGCACCCTTCCCGATGTGCTTGCACTGCTGCAAGCCGCCAACAGCAAAGTCAAGCTGACAGCAACGTACATCACCTTGCTCAAGGACTTCCAGCGTGAGCTGCAGCAAGGCAATGCCCGCTGGAGCGACTGGGCAAAGCTGGCCAAAACGGCACCGGAAGCCAAGCTGACGCCGTTGGTGGCCGGCGTGACCGAAAGGGTACAGCGCTATGCCGAGCACCCGCGCCTGCACGCCGATCTGAGGGAATACCTGGACCAGATATTCAACCTCGCCATCGATGCCTTGCAACTGTACAGCCGTAACAAGATCGAGCTGGGCGTGCTGGACTTCGCCGACCAGGAACATGCGTTGCTCAGATTGCTGGACAACCCCGCGGTCATCGAGGTGCTGGCGCAAGAACTGGACCTGGTCATGGTTGACGAGTTCCAGGACACCAGCCCTATGCAGTTGGCGATTTTCCTGAAGCTTGCCCGCATCGCCAAGCGGGTTTACTGGGTAGGCGATATCAAACAGGCGATCTACGGTTTTCGTGGCAGCGACTGCGCCTTGATGCAAGCCATCCTTGGCGCTTTGCCTGGCATGGGCGGGGTCAAAGAGGTATTGCCCAAATCCTGGCGCTCGCGCCCTGAGCTTGTCGAGTTGACCAACGAAGTGTTCACCCAGGCGTTCAGCAACAGCCTGTCCGCCGACGAGGTCCGGCTCACGCCTACTCGACAGGACCCGCTTGGCGGGCCCGCCTTTGCCAACTGGATACTCGATGGCAGCAATGCCGAGCAGCAGACCTGTGCACTTGCCGAAGGGATAGGGCAACTGCTCGAAAGCCGCTACCAGGTGTTCGACAAGACCACCCAGCAGGCCCGTGACCTGCAGGCTGGCGATATCACCGTGCTTTGCTACTCCCACAGCAATGTGGCCAAGGTAGCGGCGGCCCTGGCCGCCGCAGGCCTGCCCTGCTCCACGGCCCAGCCCGGGCTGCTGGCAACGCCAGAAGCGACACTGGCGCTGGCGTGCTTGCGCCGGTTGAATGACCCGACGGATACCCTGGCCACCGCCCAGATCGTCTCCATGACCAGCGCCGAGGAACCAGATAGCTGGGTTGCAGAGCGCTTGCACTATCTGCACGCCGGGCACCCGCAAGGCCAATGGCGAGAACGAGCAGTCGATGCGCATGCAGCACATCCGCTGGTCGCCGAACTGGCACGGCTACGTGCCGACCTGCCATTGCTGACGCCGGTCGAGGCGCTGCAGCGCTTGATCGCCGAATGCGACTTGGCCCGTTGCGTAACGGGCTGGTCGACCACGCCGGCACAGGCGCAGAAGCGCCTGGCCAACCTGGACGCGTTGCTTGAACTGGCGCAACGCTACCAAGACCTCTGTCGCAATGGGCTGGGGGCGGCATCGATTTCCGGGCTGGTGCTCTGGTTGGGGCAAACCGCCGGCGCGGGCAATGATGCGCTGGCAACCCCGGCCCTGGATGCGGTCCGGGTGATGACTCACCACGCCAGTAAGGGCCTGGAGTGGCCCGTGGTCATCCTGATGGACCTGGCGCGGGACGTTGGCGAGCGGCTGTGGTCGGTTTCGGCGCAGTCCGACAGTGCCCTGGACCCGAATGATCCATTGCGCGACCGCTTTATCCGTTACTGGCCGTGGCCACTGGGCAAGCAGAAAAACGTGCCGCTGGCGGACACCATCGGCAAAACCCCCGCTGCCAAGGCGTGCCGCGATGAGGCTGTCGAGGAAGCCAAGCGCCTGCTGTACGTGAGCATGACCCGCGCCCGTGATTTTCTGGTGATTGCTCGTTCCAGCAGGCGGTTGACTGGGCCGTGGCTAGATTGCGTCCAGGCTCCATGGCTGACGACCGAAGCAGGCACACATGAATTGCAGCTGAAAAGTGGAACAACCGTGCGCGTCGAGCATCGCACGCTTGGCGCCGGCAGTGCGCCAGTCATTGCAACAGCCACCACCAACCAGCTGCACTGGTTTGCGTCCCCCGACAGCGTTACACCTCGATTGCCACTTGGGGTGCAGCCTTCGGCCACCCAGGCCAGCGCGCTTGCTGGTGCACAGGAAACCTGCCGTATCGGTAGCCGCATCACCTTGCAAGGCAACCCGGACATGAGCGCAGTAGGCACTGCGATTCATGCCAGCCTTGGCCTGTCGTTCAGCGACCCGGAGCGCCCGATAAGCCAGGACGAGGTTAACCGATTGCTGCAGGGCCTGGACGTACTCGAACACGTCGATGCCCGCCAGGTACTGGCCCAGGTGACGGCCTTGCATGCCTGGATTGCAAGTCGCTGGCCCCACGCCGACGCGGTGGCTGAATACCCGGTACAACAGCTGCTGGATGCCGGCCAGGTACTGGATGGCCGCATTGACCTGCTGTTGGCCACCCCAGAGGGTTGGGTGTTGATCGACCACAAGTCCAACCCGGCATCCGAGGCGCAATGGCAGCGGCTGGCGGCAACGCACGCGGGGCAGTTGCAGGCCTACGCCAAGGCCGTGGAGGCCGCATCAGGCAAGCCGGTGACAGAGGCCTGGCTGTTCTTGCCCGTAGCTGCCGGTGCCGTTCGCGTGTTCTGAAAGCCAGCCACTTGCAAGGTTTGCAGATAGACTCAGGCGGCCTGACTGAGCAGGCCGCCCCATTTACCAAGGAAAGAACATGACGTTGTACGAATCCATTGTCCTGGAAACCCGTAATGGCGCTCTGGGAGATACTTTCGAGCTTCAAGAGCTCACGTCCGAGCACCGCCGTGTAATGTGCCCGGACGGGCCAGCGCTGGTCGAAAAGTATCGGATCGGTTTCGAGTTTTTCATGAAAACAGCAATCGGCACCACCATCGCCAACTATGCCCGTGACGCTCACAGCGGCGCAGGCGGCTACAACGTCAACAAGGGCGCCGCCGCCAAATTCCTGCGCGTGGCACACAGTACCTATAAGGTTCTCGCAGACGATCAATAGCCGTAACTGCAACCTCACACCGGGGCTTTAGCGAATTACCCCAGCAACTGGCTCAACACCGCGCGCAACTTCCCCGGTTTTACCGGTTTGTTCAGCAGTGGTGCGCCAAGCTTGTGCAAGGCCCGCCGGCATTGATCGCTGCGGTCGGCGGTGATGATCACCGCCGGTATCGGCGCGGCAAAGTGCTCACGCAAGTGCCTGACCACCTCGCAGCCCACCACACCATGGTCCAGGTGGAAATCCGCCAGGATCAGCTCTGGAGCGCGCTCTTGCAAGGCCTGCAAGGCGCCTTCCTGGTCGGTTGCGGTTACCACTTCACAGCCCCACTGCCCTAGCAGCGCGCCCATGCTTTCAAGGATGCTCACCTCATTGTCCAGCACCAACAGGCGGCGGCCCGGCAGCGGGTTGCCGACGCTTGGCAGCGGCACGGCCTGGTGAGCGGCCAGGGGCACCGCTTTACCAAGCGGCACTTCGATGCTGAACATCGAGCCACGCCCAGGCCACGAACGCACTTCGATCCGATAGCCGAGAATCTTGGCGATCCGTTCTACGATCGCCAACCCCAGGCCCACGCCCTTGCGATCCGCCGCGCGGCCAACGTCCAGCTGGTTGAATTCGAGAAAAATGGCCTGCAGCCGATCCTGCGCAATGCCCCGCCCGGAATCCCACACCTCCAGCCGCAAATGGCCGCCGCGGCGCCTCGCGCCGAGCAGGATCCGCCCCTGGTCGGTGTACCGGCACGCGTTGCTGAGGAAGTTGCGCAGGATACGTGTCAGCAACCGCAGGTCAGTGCAGATGGCATAGTCGGCTATGCGCGCATGCAGCTTCAGGCCTGCAGCATCGGCGACCGAGCTGAACTCCGAGACCAGCGGCGCGAACAGCTCATCCAAGCGGTACACGGCTACGTCCGGCTTGACCGCCGCCTGGTCGAGCCGAGAAATGTCCAGCAGGTCGGTCAGCAGGTCTTCGGCGCCTTCCAGGGCCTGGTGGGTGCGCTCCACCAACACATGCTCGGCCTCTGGCAACGGCCGCTCGCGCAAGGTGGAGATCAGCAGGCGCGCAGCGTTCAGCGGTTGCAGCAGGTCATGGCTGGCGGCGGCGAGGTATTTGTCCTTGCTGCGGTTGGCCGCCTCTGCGGCATCACGCGCCTCCAGTAATTCATCGGTACGCGCAGCAACCCGCTGCTCCAGTTCGTCATTGAGCTGTTGCAGGCGCTGCTGGGCCAGTTTGCGTTCGGTGATGTCGGCGACAAACCCCTCTACTATGCCCTCCTGGCCGGGCTTGAGCAGCAGGTTCATCAGCACATCGAGGTGGCTGCCGTCCTTGCGCCGCAAACGGGTTTCGTAGCCATGCAGGCTGTGCTCGCGGGCGAGGATAGCGGTAATGGCCTGCAACTCCTCGGTGCCGCCGTCAAACAGGTGTGCGGCCAAGTCAGTCAGGGAAAACAACACCGCTTGCGGGTCGTCGTAACCGAGCATGCGCGCCAGCGCCGGGTTGGCGGCACGCATGCCGTCCTGCAGGCTGGCCTGGAAAATCCCGTGCACGGCGTTTTCGAACAGCCACTTGTAGCGGTTGCGTTCAGCCTCCAGTTCGTCCAGACGGGCGGAAAGTTCCGGGTAGTGGCTTTTGCGCGCCGAGTGGTCGCCCAGCCCCAGCAGCCCGGCCAGCGCCCGTTGCTGCTCGTCAGAGGGCCTCGCCATAGACCACCTCAACATCACGCTGGCTCGACGCACGGGGGTTGGTGAGGATGCACGGGTCATCCATCGCATGTTGCGACAGGAACGGAATATCGGCAGTACGCACCCCATGCAGCCCCAGGGTTTCATGGAAGCCGATGGCGTGCTTCAGGGCAATCAGGTGCTCCACCAGGCGGCCGCAGATTTGCCGATGGTTGAGGCCACGGCAGTCGATGCCGAATACCTCGGCAATCACTTTGAAACGCTCGGGTGCCGAACTGTAGTTGAACGCCACCACGTGCTCCACCAGCACCGCGTTGCACAAGCCATGGGGCAAGTCGAGGAACCCGCCCAGGCTGTGCGACATGGCATGCACCGCGCCCAGAATCGCATTGGAGAACGCCAGCCCCGCCTGCATGCTGCCGAGCATGATCTTCTCGCGCAGGGCAATATCGGTGGGGTTTGCAATCATCTCCACCAGGTTGCCATTGATCAGGCGCATGGCTTCCAGCGCATGGGGATCGGTCAGCGGGCCATGGCCGGTGGAGACGAAGGCCTCGATGGCATGCACCAGCGCATCGATGCCGGTGCAGGCCGACAGGAACGGGTCCATGCTCAGGGTGGTTTGCGGGTCGATCAGCGACACGTCCGGCACCACCGCCTTGCTGACGATGGAGAACTTCATGCGCTCCTGCTGGTTGGAAATGATCACGAACTGCGACACGTCCGCCGAGGTGCCGGCGGTGGTCGGGATCAGGATCAGTGGCGGGCTGGGCACGCGGATCATGTCCACGCCTTCGAACTCGAGGATGCTGCGCCCGTGGGCGACCACGATGCCGATGGCTTTGCCGCAATCCATCGGGCTACCGCCGCCAACGGCGACGATAACGTCACAGTGGTTCTGCCGGTAGATCTCGGCGCCGAGCATTACCTCTTCGACTCGAGGGTTGGGAGACACGTCGGTGTACAGGCAGTAGTCGATGCCCTGGGCCTGCAGGCTGGCCTCCACATCCGCCACCCAGCCGGCGGCGATCACGCCGGGGTCGCTGACCACCAGGACCTTGCGTGCACCGAAGGTCTTGGCGTAATTGGCGACATTGTGCCGGCAGCCGGCACCAAAGATGATTTCAGGCGATACGAACTTGCGAAGCGGGCTGAAACTCTGGCTCATCGGAAAGCCTGTTCTTATTGTTCTGGAAGGTAACCGCCAGCGTAAAGCATCCGGCCGCGAAAGCAACCAGACCAAAGCGGGGCCACGGTTCATTCGACCCAGGCCTTGGCGCGGGCCACCTCCAGGAACGCCAGCACGTCCTCTTCGAGCCCTGCTGCGCTGGGGAAGCGCCTTGCCAGGCGATCTATGATGGCAGCCACGCTACGCTGGCCGTCCAGCAGCTCCAGTACCCAACCGGCACTGGCGTTGAGCTCGATGATGCCTCCGGGGTACAGCAGCACATGGCAAGCCTGCAGCGGCTCCCAGTGCAGGCGGAAACCTTTGCCCAAAGCCAGTGTGTGCTCGCGATCGATCAGCTTCACAGGGGCATCGGCACTGAAGGCCCGGCCACCGATGCGGTGGCCGGGCAGGCATCAGCGATTGGCGAAATACATCGTCACTTCGAAGCCAATGCGCAAGTCGGTATAGGCGGGTTTATTCCACATCGGGCAAGTCCTCTTCTTGTGCCGGAGAATTCCGGTAGAAGCATTAATGCACGGGGGCGGGCTGGGCCGAATGCTACTTTGGAACGAGCTTGCGGGGTGCGTTGGTAGGGGGCCTCTTCGCGGGCACGCCCGCTCCCACAGGCCTGCAGTTGTGCGGTCCCTGTGGGAGCGGGCGTGCCCGCCAAGCAAGCGGCGTGGTTTAGAAGAAGCCCAACGGGTTGATGTCGTAGCTCACCAGCAGGTTCTTGGTCTGCTGATAATGGTCGAGCATCATCTTGTGGGTCTCACGGCCAACACCCGACTTCTTGTAGCCACCAAACGCTGCATGCGCCGGATACAGGTGATAGCAGTTGGTCCATACCCGCCCGGCCTTGATCCCCCGGCCCATGCGGTAGGCGCGGTTGATGTCGCGGGTCCACAGGCCGGCGCCCAGGCCGAATTCGGTGTCGTTGGCGATCGCCAGCGCTTCAGCTTCGTCCTTGAAGGTGGTCACGCCCACCACCGGGCCGAAGATTTCTTCCTGGAACACGCGCATCGTGTTGTTGCCCTTCAACAGGGTCGGCTGGATGTAGTAACCGCTTGCCAGGTCGCCCTGCAGCCGCTCGGCACTGCCGCCAGTCAGCAGCTGCGCGCCCTCCTCCTTGGCAACCTGCAGGTACGAAAGGATCTTGTCGTACTGTTGCTCGGAAGCCTGGGCACCGACCATGGTCTCGGTATCCAGCGGGTTGCCACGTGTGATCTTGGCGATTTTCTTCATCACCTCGGCCATGAACGGCTCGTAGATCGATTCCTGGATCAGCGCCCGCGACGGGCAGGTGCATACCTCGCCCTGGTTGAAGAACGCCAGCACCAGGCCTTCGGCGGCCTTTTCGATGAACGCGGGCTCGGCCTGCATGATGTCTTCGAAGAAGATGTTCGGCGACTTGCCGCCCAGCTCGACGGTGGACGGGATGATGTTCTCGGCCGCGCACTTCATGATGTGCGAACCCACCGGGGTGGAGCCGGTGAAGGCGATCTTGGCAATGCGCTTGCTGGTAGCCAGGGCCTCGCCAGCCTCGCGGCCAAAGCCCTGGACGATGTTCAGCACACCGGCCGGTAACAAATCGGCGATCAGCTCGGCGAAAATGGTGATCGACAGGGGCGTTTGCTCAGCCGGCTTGAGCACCACGCAGTTGCCGGCGGCCAGCGCCGGGGCAAGCTTCCAGGCGGCCATCAGCAGCGGGAAGTTCCACGGGATGATCTGCCCGACCACGCCCAACGGCTCATGGATGTGATAGGCCACGGTGCCTTCGTTGATCTCGGCGGCACCACCTTCCTGGGCACGGATGCAACCGGCGAAGTAACGGAAGTGGTCCGCCGCCAGCGGCACGTCGGCATTCAAGGTTTCGCGCACGGCCTTGCCGTTGTCCCAGCTTTCGGTGACGGCCAGCACTTCCAGGTTCTGTTCGATGCGGTCGGCGATTTTCAGCAGCATCAGGGCGCGGTCTTGCACCGAGGTCTTGCCCCAGGCTTGAGCGGCGGCATGCGCGGCGTCCAGGGCGCGGTCGATGTCCTGGGCAGTGGAGCGCGGGAATTCGGCAATCGGCTGGCCATTGACCGGCGAACTGTTGGTGAAGTATTGGCCAGCCAGCGGCGGCACGAACTCGCCATTGATGAAGTTGCCGTAGCGTGGTTTGAAGGACACGACGGCACCTGGAGTTCCGGGTTGTGCGTAGATCATGCTGAGCCTCTGCGGGTCGATGCCTGTCCCACGACAGGCGATGGACCGATGGTAAAAAGCCCCGCGTGCCGGGCGAATGCATCGTTGGCAGCGGGGCTCTCGTCATTTGGTAGTAGGGTTACAGCGTTATGGCTGAGCGCTTGCCGTTTGCTGCAACTGTTTGGGCAGTTTGAAGGTCCAGAGCATGCCGCCCTGGTTGAAGTCCTTGACCCGCTTGGCCACTTCGCCGCCCCACAGCGGCACCGCACCACCCCAGCCGGAAACCACCGAAACGTATTGTTCGCCGTCCATTTCCCAGGTCACGGGCGAGCCGAGCACGCCGGAGCCGGTCTGGAACTCCCAGACCTTGTCGCCAGTCTTGGCATTGAAGGCCTGCAGGAAGCCTTCCGGCGTGCCGGTGAACACCAGGTTGCCCTTGGTGGTCAGCACCCCGCCCCACAGCGGCGCGTAGTTCTTGTGGCGCCACACTTCCTTGCCGCTGATGGGGTCGATGGCGCGCAGCACGCCGATGTAGTCTTCGTTGAGCGGCTTGATGGTGAAGCCGGCGCCGAGGAACGCCGCGCCCTTCTTGTAGGCGATGCCTTCGTTCCAGATGTCCATGCCCCACTCGTTGGACGGCACGTAGAACAGCCCGGTGTCCTTGTTGTAGGCCATCGGCATCCAGTTCTTGGCACCGAGGAAGGCCGGGGCGACGAACACCGAGCTGCCCTTGGCCTCGCTACCCGGCGCGCCTGGGCGGCTGGCGTCGTTGTAGATAGGCCGGCCATCCTTGTCCAAACCGGTGGCCCAGGTGATCTTGTCGACGAAGGGGAAGCCGCGGATGAACTTGCCGTTGGTGCGGTCCAGCACGTAGAAGAAGCCGTTGCGGTCGGCCGTGGCGGCAGCCTTGACCTCCTTGCCGCCGTCCTTGTAGTTGAACGAAATCAGCTCATTGACGCCGTCGAAGTCCCAGCCATCATGGGGCGTGCTCTGGAAGTGCCATTTGATGGTGCCGTCGTCCGGGTTCAGCGCCAGGCGCGACGAAGAGTACAGGTTGTCGCCGGGGCGCAGGTGCGAGTTCCACGGCGCAGGGTTGCCAGTGCCGAACAGGATCAGGTTGGTTTCCGGGTCGTAGTACCCGCCCAGCCATGGCGCCGCACCGCCGGTCTTCCACAGGTCGCCAGGCCAGGTCTTGCCCGCCTCACCGCCAGAAATACCGTTTTCGATCGCCTTGCCATCCTTGTACACATAACCCATGTGCCCTTCCACGGTGGGGCGCATCCACAGCAGCTCGCCGTTTTCCGGGTTGTACGCCTGGATCTTGCCCACCACGCCGAACTCACCACCGGCAACGCCGGTGATCAGCTTGCCGTTGACGATCATCGGCGCGGCGCTGATGGAGTAGCCTTCCTTGTGGTCGGCCACTTTCTTGCTCCAGACCACCTTGCCGGTGTCCTTGTTCAAGGCCACCAGCTTGGCGTCGAGGGTGCCGAAGAACACCAGGTCGCCGTACAGCGCCACGCCACGGTTGATCACATCGCAGCACGGGCGGATGTCATCCGGCAGGCGTGCATCGTATTGCCACAGCTTCTTGCCGGTGCGGGCGTCCACGGCGAACACCCGCGAGTAGGAGCCGGTCAGGTACATCACCCCGTCCTTGATCAGCGGCTGGGCCTGCTGGCCGCGCTGCTTCTCACCGCCGAAGGAGAACGCCCAGACCGGCCGCAGTTCCTTGACGTTGTTGGCATTGAGCAGGTCCAGCGGGCTGTAGCGCTGGCCCTGCACGCCCAGGCCGTTGGTCACGATCTGCTGCGGGTTCTTCGGGTCCTGGAGGATTTCTTCATTGCTGACAGCGGCGTGAGCCGCGCCGGCAAGCAGCATGGCGCTGAGCACCAGGCTCACGGCGAACAAGGGGCGACGTGGGGATCGGGTCATGACGGCTACCTTTGGCTTTATTGTTGTGTCCGGGAAAATTTCCCGGTGTGCCGAGAATTCTTGGTTGCCTACCCGGTTACCAACAATTGGCCGCAGTGCGGAGATTTCTAGTTCCTTGGTATCGGCTTGGGATTTGCGTGGGGGCACAGATCGAGCG